>NZ_JBEOOL010000002.1:0-223150 GCF_040309225.1 Pseudoalteromonas sp. GW168-MNA-CIBAN-0100
ACGTTAAGAAAATTACGCTAGAACTAGGCAAAAATTTTTGTATCTAGTTGTTCTAAATAAAAAATTTTTAACGACGTAATAGTGCAATTTAATTCGTTAAATTGATCAAAGATTTATGCAGGTTGGTATTAGACGAGTTCAGTAATAAAACACAGAGTGGGTTGTATTACTGAACTCGTCTAATAGGGGATTATTCTTGGATTTTTCTAAACGTATTTACAACCCACTTCGCAAATAAATCAAGCGGGTGATTAGGCGTGCTTGATTCGTGCTGTACTAAATAGTATTTATCTTTAGTTGTTAAAGGCTGTTCGAATAATTTGTACAGCCATTGCTCATCTAACCAGCTTTGACTAATAGGCAGTGGGATAAGCGCAATGCCCATGCCTTGCTGCGCTGCACGCGCTACACCAAACATGCTATCTATTTGAATAATCTGCGAAGGAGAAAAGTCATCAATCCCCGCTTTTTCGGCCCACTGGTGCCATGCCCAAGGGCGAGCTTTGTGGAGGATCAGCGGAACTTGGTTAAGCGCTTGACGATGATCGTCCCTCCATTGGTCGAGCAATTTTTTATTACATGCAGGAATATATTCAAGGTTAAACAACTCAGTCGCTAATCCTTCAGTAGGTTTACCTGAGGACAATACAATAGATAAATCGCTATGGCGCGTTAATTCTTTGCGTGTTTTAAGCGTATCCATTTGCAGGTTTATATTAGGGTGCTCTGACGTCCACTCACTTAATTTAGGCATGAGTAGCTCGCTGGCAAAAAACTCAGGCAACGTAATTGTCAAATTTGTATTTTGCTGCATCTGACTAAACTCGTTAATGGTGCCCTCTAACATTGTGATGATAGGAGACACAGCATCAAAAAAGTTTTTACCCGCTGTGGTTAAGCTAATTGAACGCGTTTTACGTTGAAAAAGTTCAATACCAAGTTGTTCTTCAAGTTGTTTTATTTGATGGCTTACCGCAGACGGCGTTAAGTACAGCTCATTAGCTGCATGCTTAAAACTTAGGCTTCTTGCGGCAAAGCAAAAAGAGCGAAGGCCACGAATAGGAGTTTGCATGTTTTCCAGAATTATTTAATTTATTGAGACGCCTTACTTAGGCAAAATTTGAACCAACTATTTAATATTTAAATATCAGTAGGTTAAAAATAAATTTAACGCTAGTTCACAAAAAGGGTGCAGACTATCCACAAAATAGTGCAAAGAATCTAAGCGCTTACATTTAATTTATATTTGTATTATAGATAAAATTTACTACAGATGTATGAATGACGGTAAAAATAATGGCAAAAGATAAAAAAAATCCCTCGTGAGAGGGATTTTGGGTAACTCAGCGCCATTGGCACTGGGAATGAGGTCGGTACAGGGTAAAGCGTTATTTTAAGTTAACTTATTAAAAGTTACTAAAAAACCATTTCTGGTACTTCACCGTCAACAAGTAATTTACCTGCTGTTTTACTAATGATTTCATCAACAGTTACGCCCGGAGCGCGTTCTAATAAATGAAATGCGCCGTCTTTAACTTCTAGTACGGCTAAATCTGTCACTATTTTTTTAACGCAATTAACGCCAGTAAGCGGTAAAGAGCAGGCTTCTAATAGTTTAGAGTCACCATGCTTACTTGCATGGGTCATAGTAACAATAATGTTTTTCGCGCCAGCGACTAAATCCATCGCGCCACCCATGCCTTTAATCAGCTTTTTAGGGATCATCCACGATGCGATGTTGCCGTTCTGGTCAACTTCAAATGCACCCAGAACAGTTAAGTCTACATGACCACCCCGTATCATGGCAAAACTATCTGCACTATTAAATATGGCTGCACCTTTAGCTGCTGTCACGGTTTCTTTACCCGCGTTTATCATATCGGCATCTAGCTCTGCTTTAGTAGGGTACGGGCCCATGCCTAAAAGACCATTTTCGGACTGTAACATAACTTCAATATCATCCGGTACATAGTTTGCGACGAGTGTCGGAATTCCTATGCCCAAATTAACGTAGTAACCATCTTGTAGTTCTTGTGCAACGCGCATTGCAACTTGTTCACGTGATAATGCCATAATTATGCTCCTGCTTAATCTCGTGTTGTTACACGTTCAATGCGTTTTTCAAAGCTGCCTTTAATAACGCGATTTACAAAAATACCCGGGGTATGAATTTGGCTTGGTTCAAGCTCACCCGGCTCTACAATTTCTTCTACTTCGGCAACGGTAATTTTACCAGCCGTTGCTGCCATTGGATTAAAGTTCATGGCGGTGTGTCTAAACACTAAATTACCGTAACGATCGGCTTTCCACGCTTTAACAATAGCAAATTCACCCGTTATAGACTCTTCTAAAATATATGGGCGACCATTAAATTCTTTTACGTCTTTGCCTTCTGCCACAGGAGTACCGTAACCGGTTGCCGTGTAAAATGCGGGTATACCCGCGCCACCAGCACGCATTTTTTCAGCAAGTGTACCTTGAGGTGTAAGCTCTACATCAATTTCGCCACTTAATAACTGTTGTTCGAATAGGGCGTTTTCGCCAACGTATGACGCAATCACTTTTTTAATTTGTTTGTCTTGTAATAAAATACCTAAACCAAAGTCATCAACACCACAGTTATTAGATACCACGGTTAAGTCTTTTGTTTGCATGTGCTTAATTTGTTTAATTAAGCCCTCTGGAATACCACATAAACCAAAACCTCCGGCAATAATGGTATCGCCGTCTTTTAATCCTTCCATTGCAGCTTCGTAACTAGAAACTACCTTATCAAAACCGGCCATGAGTCTCTCCTCATTGTGTGCTATTTGTTGTTAACTATCTTGAATCATCATTTTATAAGATAGCTATTTAGTGTGCAGTGCCACAGATACTTTGCTCACAGGTTGCTTACCAAGTGCTTTGGTTATCTCCCAGCCAGCGTCACTTAACCTTTGTAAATCAATTCCGTGTTCAATGCCAAGCCCTTGCAGTAAGTAAACTACATCTTCGGTGGCAACATTTCCTGACGCTCCTTTAGCATAAGGACAGCCACCAAGGCCTGCAACTGCCGCGTCAACCGTTGCTATACCTAGGCTTAAGGCTGCGTAAATATTTGTGAGCGCTTGCCCGTAAGTATCATGAAAATGCACGGCCAGCTTGGTTTTATCAATGCGTGTTAAGAGTAACTCGATTAATTGCGTTACTTTTTTAGCGGTGCCAACACCAATGGTATCGCCAAGGCTTACTTCGTAACACCCTAAATCTAATAGCTTTTGCGATACACTTAGTACTGCTTGTGGGTCAATCTCACCCTCATAGGGGCAACCTAGCACACAGCTTACATAACCACGTACGCGGATATTATTCGCTTTAGCAAACGCCATTACTTCACTAAAGCGTTCAATACTCTTATCTATTGAGCAGTTTATGTTTTTTTGACAAAACGACTCACTCGCAGCGGTAAATATAGCAAACTCTTTAATGCCAACAGTGTGCGCTGCTTGTGCACCTTTTAAGTTAGGTGTAAGGGCACTTAAATTTACATCGGGTAAATCTAGCGCTGATATTACATCCGCTGAGTCTGCCATTTGTGGTACCCATTTAGGGGAGACAAACGCGCCAGCTTCAATATCTTTTAAACCTGCGGCACTTAGGGCGTTAATAAGCGCTACTTTATCGGCTGTGCTTACTGTTTTTTCGTTTTGTAGGCCGTCTCGCGCGCCAACTTCAACAATACGTACTTTACTTGCAAAGGCACTCATTATGCACCTTCCTCTGTTGTATCTTCTACTATAGCAAGCAGAGCACCATGCGTTACTAATTCGCCTTCACCAAAACAATAGCTTTTTAAAATGCCGTCGTGTGGTGCGTTAAGCGTGTATTCCATTTTCATGGCTTCGATAATAACAACCGCATCGCCTTTGGTGATTGTGCTACCAATTTCGATTAAGTGCTTAACTACCGTGCCATTAAGTGGCGCGGCAAGTGGCAGAGCTTCGCTTTCGTGCGAACTAATATAATGTTTATCAACTAGTTCAAGCTTAGTTTGCAGTGCTTTATTCATAACAGTGACAATATTGCCAACAGTACTATTGCTCACGGTACTATTGCCAACAGTATTTACATGCGCGGTATGTTTTTCGCCGTTAATAAATACACTGCAAAGATTGTTATTTAATGTGCCTTGTAGGTTAAATACGTGCTCGTTATGCGTAATACTATAGCCCGCTGACGTTTTTATAGCGCTTAGCTGTAAATCAGCAAAAGGAACTTTAATTGCTTGCGGAGCATTGAGTGTAAAACCGCTTAGTTGTTGCCACGGGCTTGCACTGTTTGGCGCATTTTGGGTGTTAGTTAACGATTCTAAATATGCAAAAGCACCAATAAGTTGGCTTGCTTGTAATAACGATTTATCAACCGCAACTAACGAGTCGCCTTGCTCTGCAATAAAGTGTGTACTTGGCGCACCTTGTTTAAAGGTAGGGTGGCTTGCTAAGTTATGTAAAAAGCCAATGTTAGTGCTAAAACCTGCTAAATGAAATTGCTCAAGAGCGTGTTGTAAACGGCTCAGTGCTTGTTCGCGATTGTCGTCGTGCACAATAAGTTTTGCAATCATCGGATCGTAAAACGGGCTAATTTCGTCGCCTTGTGCAATGCCTGTATCAATGCGTACAAATTCGCTGTTAAGCGGTGTATGTAACGCTTCAATAGTACCCGAACACGGGATAAAGTCGTTAGCTGGATCTTCTGCGTATATACGCGCTTCAAAGCTATGACCCTGCAATTGAATATCACTTTGTGTCAGTGGCAGTGTTTGCCCACCCGCAATATTAATTTGCCAATTGACTAAATCTACACCGGTTACCATTTCGGTTACTGGGTGTTCTACTTGAAGGCGCGTATTCATTTCCATAAAGAAAAATTCATCGCCACACAGTAAAAACTCAACCGTACCTGCGCCTCTATAATTTATAGCCAGTGCACAACGTACAGCCGCTTCGCCCATTTCTTTACGTAGTTCGTCAGATAAACCGGGAGCAGGGGCTTCTTCAATTACTTTTTGATGACGACGTTGCAAAGAACAATCACGATCGCCTAAATAAACACAGTTACCGTAGTTATCTGCAAATACTTGCACTTCAACATGGCGAGGTTGGTTTACGTAGCGCTCAAGCAATACTAAATCGTTACCAAAACCGGCAATAGCTTCACGTTGCGCACCTTGTAGTGCGCTCATAAAGTCTTTTGCTTTTTCAACCACACGCATGCCCTTACCGCCGCCGCCAAAGGCGGCTTTAATTAGTACAGGGTAGCCAATTTTTTCAGCTTCACTTTGTAAAAAAGCAGGGTCTTGTTTATCGCCGTAATAACCAGGTACTAATGGCACATTAGCAGCTGCCATTATTTCTTTAGCGCGGGTTTTAGACCCCATTGCTTCAATGCTACTTGCTGGTGGCCCTACAAAAGCAATGTTGTTAGCTTCGCAGGCTTTAGCAAATTCGCTGTTTTCAGATAAAAAACCATACCCCGGGTGAATACAATCAGCGCCGCAGTCTTTGGCAACTTGCAAAATTTTGTCTGCTACTAAATACGAATCTTTACTTGGCGCAGCACCAATATGGTAAGCCTCGTCGGCCATTTTTACGTGCCGGGCATGTTTGTCTGCATCAGAATAAACCGCGACCGTGGTTAAGCCCATTTGTTTTGCGCTGCGCATTACTCGGCACGCAATTTCTCCACGATTGGCAATCAGTATTTTTTGTAATCGTTGTGTGTTCATAATCAATCCTACAGTTGCCAAGCGGGTGGGCGTTTATCAAAAAAAGCAGTTAGCCCTTCTTGGCCTTCCTCAGATACGCGAATTTTTGCAATACGCTCTGCGGTAAGCTCAATGAGTTCATCGGTTATTGGTTTATTTGCTACATCGTTAATTAATGCTTTTGCGGCTTTTACTGCAACAGGTCCGTTATCAATCAGTGTTTGCAGCATATTATCGAGCGCACAGTCTAAATTACCGGTTACTTGATGAATTAAACCAAGTTGCTTAGCAGTATGTGCATCAAACACTTCAGCCGTTAAAAAGTACCTGCGAGCAGCGCGTTCACCAATCGCTTTAATGACATACGGGCTAATAACAGCCGGAATAAGGCCAAGCTTTACTTCGCTTAAACAAAATTGCGCATCGTCTTTACTAAGGGCTATGTCGCAACAGGCAATTAAGCCCAGTGCACCACCAAAAGCAGCACCTTGCACAGCGCAAATTGTAGGGTGGGGCGAGTTTGCCAGCACCTGCATTAATTTAGCCAATTGCATCGAATCAGCCAAGTTATCTGCGTAGCTGTTATCAGCCATCGACTTCATCCAGGCTAAATCGGCACCGGCTGAAAAATGCTTACCTTCTGTTTTTAAAACCAAAGCGCGAATATCAAGCGTATTTGCATGTTCAATACACTGAATCAGCTCATGTATTACTTCGCTGTTAAATGCGTTTCTTTTTTCTGGGCGGCTTAATACAAGTACAGCCACATTAGATTTTGTTATTTGTAGTGTTACTGACATTTTGCGCTCCGGTTACATTCTAAATACGCCAAATTTCGAATCACGTTTTGGTGCGTTGTTCGCAGCCGTTAACGCAAGCCCTAATACATTACGCGTATCGGCAGGGTCTATAATACCGTCATCCCACAAGCGTGCGCTGGCGTAATACGGATGACCTTGCTCTTCGTACTGGTCAATAATTGGCTTTTTAAAGTCACTGATTTCTTGCTCGCTCATGCTTTGACCTTTGCGTGCTAAACCATCTTGTTTAACTTGCGCCATTACACCCGCTGCTTGTTCGCCGCCCATGACCGAAATTCGGGCATTAGGCCACATCCACATCATGGTTGGTTCAAATGCACGGCCACACATTCCGTAGTTACCTGCGCCGTAAGAGCCGCCAATAAGTACTGTAAATTTAGGCACATCAGCACACGAAACCGCCATCACCATTTTAGCGCCGTGCTTTGCAATGCCTTCGGCTTCGTATTTTTTACCCACCATAAAGCCGGTAATATTTTGTAAAAACACTAAAGGAATATTGCGCTGAGCACACAGCTGAATAAAGTGCGCGCCTTTTTGCGCCGACTCACTAAATAAAATACCGTTATTAGCCACTATGCCAACGGGGTTGCCATAAATGCTGGCAAAACCGGTGACTAACGTTTCACCAAAATAGCGTTTAAATTCATCAAATGATGAGTCATCTACAGTGCGGGCTATTACTTCGCGTACATCAAACGGCTTTTTAAGGTCGGTGCCTACAATGCCGTAAAGCTCGTTAATATCATAACGAGGTGGTTTTACATCCTCTAGAAGAGGGGCGGTCGGACGTGTGTAGTTAATGCGCTCAATACATTGGCGCGCAATAGACAGCGCATGAGCATCGTTTTCAGCGTAGTGATCGGCGACACCCGACACTTTACAGTGCACATCGGCACCGCCTAGTTCTTCGGCTGTTACTTCTTCGCCTGTTGCTGCTTTTACAAGCGGCGGGCCTGCTAAAAATATAGTGCCTTGATCTTTTACAATAATGCTTTCATCGGCCATAGCAGGTACGTACGCACCACCTGCGGTACATAATCCCATTACCACGGCAATTTGTGGAATACCTTTACCCGACATACGGGCTTGATTGTAAAAAATACGACCAAAATGCAGTTTGTCCGGAAATACATCGTCTTGCTCAGGCAGGTTTGCACCGCCCGAATCTACAAGATAAATACACGGTAAGTGGCAGCGCTCTGCTATGTCTTGTGCGCGTAAATGCTTTTTAACAGTAAGCGGAAAATACGTACCGCCTTTAACCGTGGCATCGTTTGCAATAATCATGCATTCAATGCCTTTAACACGGCCTATACCGGCTACAACACCGGCGCACGGTATTGCTTGTTCGTACACACCAAAGGCAGCAAATTGCGAAATTTCTAAAAACGGTGAGCCTTCGTCAATTAACGTACTTATACGGTCGCGTACAAATAATTTACCACGGCCTTCGTGGCGCTCCTTTAATGCCGCGCCTCCGCCTTGGCTAATTGTTGCTACTTTACTGCGTAAATCATCCACCAGCGCCGACATGTTTTTATGGTTTTGCACAAACGTTGGATCGTGAGGGTTAACGCTCGATTTTAAAATCGTCATGGTTTAATCCTTAACGGCTTTCAGTGAAAAGTTCGCGACCAATAAGCATACGGCGTATTTCTGATGTACCTGCACCAATTTCGTATAATTTAGCATCACGAAGCAGGCGACCCGTTGCGTATTCGTTTATGTAGCCATTGCCACCTAAAATTTGAATCGCGTCAAGCGCCATTTTAGTCGCAAGTTCTGCTGCATATAAAATGGCACCGGCAGCATCTTTACGGGTTGTTTCGCCACGGTCACAAGAGCGAGCTACCGTATACACATATGAACGGGCAGCATTCATTTGTGTATACATGTCGGCTACTTTGCCCTGAATTAACTGAAATTGACCAATAGGGGTGTCAAACTGTTTACGCTCGTGAATATACGGTACCACTATGTCCATACACGCTTGCATTATGCCAAGCGGGCCTGCTGCAAGTACTACGCGTTCGTAATCAAGGCCACTCATAAGTACTTTAACGCCTTCGTTTAAGTTACCTAAAATGTTTTCCTGGGGCACTTCGCAGTTTTCAAATACCAGCTCACAGGTGTTTGAGCCGCGCATGCCCAGTTTGTCGAGCTTTTGCGCCGTAGAAAAACCAGGAAAGTTGCTCTCAACAATAAACGCGGTAATGCCTTTAGCGCCGGCGTTTAAATCTGTTTTAGCGTAAATAACGAGTGTGTGTGCGTCGGGGCCATTGGTGATCCACATTTTGTTGCCGTTTAAAATGTACTTATCGCCTTTTTTCTCGGCTTTAAGTTTCATCGATACAACGTCAGAGCCCGCATTAGGCTCGCTCATTGCAAGAGCACCAATGTGCTCGCCACTAATAAGCTTTGGTAAGTATTTTTCTTTTTGAGCTTGTGTACCGTTACGGTTAATTTGATTAACACACAGGTTAGAATGTGCTCCATAGCTTAAACCTATAGAGGCACTGGCACGGCTAATCTCTTCCATAGCAATAACATGTTCTAAGTAACCTAAACCGGCGCCACCAAGTTCTTCAGATACGGTCATACCTAGTACGCCCATTTCGCCCATTTGAGTCCAAAGTTGATTTGGAAAAGCGTTATCTAAGTCAGTTTTTTCAGCAAGCGGGGCAATCTCCTGACTCGCAAAACTGTTTACGTGGTCGCGGATCATATCGGCGGTTTCGCCAAGGCCAAAGTTCATTTCTTTATATAGTGAAATAGTGCTCATGATTCATTCCTGTGTGACGTGTGTGTTGTCAGTGTGTTGTTATTTTAAAAATAAACTTACTCGTCTATTTTATTAAGCGTGTCTCTGCAGCGGCGCTCGGCCGTCACCAACTCCATAAGAACAACTTTAATGTCGTCCATTTGTTGAGATAGGTCAGACTTTTTATCGGCTATTAAATCAAGCATGGTAACCAGCTGCTTAGCGCTCGACTTATCAGCGTCGTACAGTTCAAACAAACGACCGGTTTCGGCCAATGTAAAACCAAGGCGCTTACCACGTAATATTAGTTTTAAACGCACTTTGTCGCGCTTTGAATAAATACGTGTTTGACCATTACGCTCTGGGGTTATTAACCCTTGATCTTCGTAAAAGCGAATGGAGCGGGTTGTAATGTCAAATTCTTTAGCGAGTTCGCTAATGCTAAATGTTTGTTCATTACTAGCCGGCATTTTGGCTGAGCTTGCAAAGTTTGTTTGATTATCTGGTTTCATAATTGTATTTACCTCATTCGAATAACCCCAATATAAGTGAAGTTTACGTAAAGGTAAAGCTTGGCGTAGTTTGAAACTATTTATAAAGGAATGTTGGTGCGAAGAATTGACTTATTTTATTAATTTTCAGTAGGTTAATTTTATTTCCTCAGTGTGGCCTAACAGCTGGAAAATAATGCTTACACTTATAAAACTAAAAATTAAGCTGTTTTTAGTTGACGTTGGCGTAAACGTTAGTATTGTGTGTAGGTATTAAATAATAAATGAATACTAAATTAATAGAGCAAATATACTAACAATTATTTGCATTAAATTACAACGGAGTTAGTTATGACTTTAGAATCAGTGGTAATTGTAGCAGCAAAACGCACCCCAATGGGTGGTTTTATGGGAGCGTTAAGTGATGCGCAGTCTACAGAGCTTGGCGCTACCGCCATTGCCAGTGCACTTGCACAAACTGGTTTAGCTAATGATGCAATAGATGAAGTAATTATGGGCTGTGTATTACCAGCAGGCCTTGGACAAGCACCTGCACGCCAAGCAATGTTAAAAGCAGGCCTTGCACTTAGCACTGGCGCTACAACAATTAATAAAGTATGTGGCTCTGGTTTAAAAGCCGCCATGCTTGCAAACGATTTAATTAAAGCAGGCTCTATTCAATCTGCTATTGCTGGTGGCATGGAAAGCATGACAAACGCACCGTACTTTATACCAAAAGCGCGTGGCGGAATGCGTATGGGACATGGCGAAATAAAAGATCACATGATGAGCGATGGCCTTGAAGATGCATACGACAACAAAGCTATGGGTTGTTTTGCACAAGACACCGCCGACGAATACGGCATTGGCCGCGAGCAAATGGATGCGTTTGCATTAGGCTCATTAAGTAAAGCAAAAGCCGCGATACAAAATGGTAGCTTTGATAACGAAGTTGCCCCGCATACGATGCAAACACGCAAAGGCGATGTAACAGTTTCGATTGACGAGCAACCAGGTAACGCCCGCCCAGAAAAAATTCCAAGCCTGCGTGCAGCCTTTAAAAAAGACGGCACCATTACAGCGGCTAATTCATCGTCAATTTCAGACGGTGGCGCAGCGCTTATATTAATGAGCGAATCAAAAGCAAAAGAGCTGGGGTTAACACCGCTTTGTAAAATTGTGGCGCACAGTACTCACTCTCAAAAACCAAGTGAATTTACTGTAGCGCCAGTAGGTGCAATAAGCAGCGTGCTTGAAAAAGCAGGCTGGGCTGTAAACGATGTTGACCTTTGGGAAATTAACGAAGCATTTGCCATGGTAACCATGCTGGCTATTAACGAGTTAAAACTTGATGAAAGCAAAGTAAACGTGAATGGCGGTGCATGTGCATTGGGTCATCCAATTGGTGCAAGCGGCGCGCGTATTTTAGTAACGCTTATTCATGCCCTTAAAAACCGAGGCCTTAAAAAAGGCATTGCGTCTTTATGTATTGGTGGCGGTGAAGCGGTTGCTATGGCCGTAGAAGCTTACTAATTAGGGTTACATGAATAGCTAGACGAATACTTTAACGAATAACTATAAAGGCGCTGCACTCATAATACTAACAAAGCGGCGCTACCAATTTTAAAAGAGAACACACAACTCACACACTAGGATTTAATCATGCACCAAGTACCACTACTTATTAATGGCGAATTTATTCAATCAGCGTCTAAAGAGCTTATCGATGTTATAAACCCAGCAACTCAAGAAGTACTTGCACAAGTGCCATGTACCACCGAGTCAGAAATGGATGCAGCAATTGCCTCAGCCTCTGAAACGTTTAAAACATGGAAAGACGTACCTATTACTGAACGTGCTCGCATTATGATGAAGTACGCGGCGCTATTAAAAGAACATCACGATGAGCTTGCTACCATTATTTGCCACGAATTGGGTAAAACGTTTGAAGATGCAAAAGGCGATGTTTGGCGTGGTATTGAAGTAGTAGAACAAGCCGCTAACGCGCCATCATTAATGATGGGTGAAACAATGGAAAACGTAGCGCGTAAAATCGATACGTATTCTTACATGCAGCCACTTGGCGTGTGTGCAGGTGTTACCCCGTTTAACTTCCCTGCGATGATCCCACTTTGGATGTTCCCGCTGGCTATTGTGTGTGGTAACACCTTCATTTTAAAACCGTCTGAGCAAGATCCACTTACACCAATGCGTTTAGCAGAGCTATTTATTGAAGCCGGCGCACCAAAAGGCGTATTACAAGTTGTTCACGGTACAAAACCACAAGTAGACCGTTTACTAGAAGATAAAGCTGTGCGTGCTATTTCGTTTGTTGGCTCGTGTGGTGTAGGTGCTTATATTTATTCTAAAGGCACACAAAATCTTAAACGCGTGCAAGCCTGTGTTGGCGCTAAAAACCACATGGTTATTATGCCAGATGCAAGTAAATCGCACGTTGTAAACAACCTAGTAGGCGCATCGGTAGGTGCTGCTGGTCAGCGTTGTATGGGTATTTCGGTTGCTGTATTTGTAGGTCAAGCAAGTCAGTGGATAGATGAAATTAAAGCAGGCTTTGAAAATGTACGCCCAGGCGTGTGGGATGATGCAAATGCAGCATACGGTCCACAAACATCAAAAGCAGCAAAAGCACGTATTTTATCACTCATTGCCGGTGGTAAAGAGCAAGGCGCTACTTGTTTAATTGATGGTTCTGACTTTACAGTTGAAGGGTATGAGCAAGGTAACTGGGTTGGCCCAACGTTATTTACCGATGTAACCAAAGAGATGGATTTATATAAAGAAGAAATATTTGGCCCAGTACTGGCGTGTATGTTTGTAGACACGCTTGATGAAGCAATCGCACTTATTAACGACAGCCCTTACGGTAACGGTACCTCGTTATTTACCTCAAGCGGCGCAGTGGCTCGTAAATTCCAACACGAAATTGAAGTAGGCCAAGTAGGTATTAATGTGCCAATTCCGGTGCCACTTCCGTTCTTTTCGTTCACTGGTTGGAAAGGCTCGTTTTACGGCGATACACACACGTACGGTAAACAAGGCATTCGTTTTTACACAGAAACTAAAACGATTACCTCACGTTGGTTTGAAGACGACATTGCGTCGGGTCCAAATATGAGCATTAACTTAAAATAATCGTAATTAAAAAATGAGTAAATAAAAGAATAATTAATAATAAAGATGGGCGCGAAGGCTACTTCACACACAACACACATAAGCCTTCGCCGCTCGTCACAAACTACTCCCGTGACGGGAAACACTAACAACACAACTAACATAATTAAAGAGGTCTACCATGGACTTTAACTTATCTGAAGATCAACAAGCCTTTGCTCAAACAGCACGCCAATTTGCCGAGTCAGAACTTGCGCCCCATGCAGCAAAATGGGATCGCGAACATATTTTTCCTAAAGACACGATTAAAGCAGCGGGCGAGCTTGGTTTTTGTGGTTTATACACGCCAGAGGAAGCAGGCGGCCTTGGTTTATCTCGTTTAGATTCGAGTATTATTTTTGAACAACTTGCTATGGGTTGTACCGCAACAACGGCCATGTTAACCATTCATAATATGGCTACCTGGATGGTAGCAAGTTTTGGTACCGATGCCGTTAAAGACAAATACGTAGAGCAATTAGTAATGGGCGAGTTACTTGCCTCTTACTGTTTAACAGAGCCAGGCTCGGGCTCAGACGCCGCATCACTTAAAACAAAAGCCGTGCTTGAGGGCGATGAGTACGTTATTAACGGCTCAAAAATGTTTATATCGGGCGCGGGCGAAACCGAAGTATTAGTGGTAATGGCACGTACAGGCGGCGAAGGCGCTGCGGGTATTTCGGCATTTGTAGTCCCGGCCGACGCAAAAGGCGTTGAATACGGCAAAGCCGAAGAAAAAATGGGTTGGAACGCACAACCTACACGCCTAATTAGCTTTGAAGATGTACGCATTCCTGCGCATAACTTATTAGGCGCAGAGGGCGAAGGCTTTAAATTTGCGATGCAAGGCCTTGATGGCGGTCGAATTAACATTGCCACATGTTCAATTGGTACAGCGCAAGCGGCGCTTAATACAGCCCGTGAATATTTAAAAGAACGTACACAATTTGGTAAACCATTGGCTGCGTTTCAAGCATTGCAATTTAAAATTGCCGATATGAACACCGAGCTTGTAGCTGCGCGCCAAATGGTTAGGCTTGCTGCATTTAAACTTGATAATAACGACGTTGAAAAAACCACTTACTGCGCCATGGCTAAACGTTTTGCTACCGATGTTGGCTTTACCGTGTGTAACGACGCACTGCAAATTCATGGTGGTTACGGTTACATAAAAGAATACCCGCTTGAGCGCCATGTACGTGATGTACGCGTTCATCAAATTTTAGAAGGCACTAACGAAATTATGCGTGTAATTATAGCGCGCCGTATTTTAGCGCAGTCTGCAAACGACGTTTTATAAGGAGCAATGTATGTCAGAATCTAAATCTAATCCGAGTATTGAACTAACAACCGAAGGTCATGTTGCTATTTTAACGATGTCTAACCCGCCAGCAAACACCTGGACAAAAGACACCCTAGTTGATTTAAAAAATACCGTTAATGAGCTTAATAATAATAAAAATATTTATGCATTAGTACTGACAGGTGAAGGCGAGAAGTTTTTTAGCGCAGGTGCCGACCTAAACGTATTTGCTGGTGGCGATAAAGGCGTAGCCGCCGATATGTCGCGTGTATTTGGTGAAGCATTTGAAGCGCTTACTAATTTTAGAGGCGTGTCGGTTGCAGCCATAAACGGCTATGCAATGGGCGGCGGGCTAGAAGTCGCCCTTGCGTGCGACGTACGTATAGCGGAAGAGCAAGCACAAATGGCGCTCCCTGAAGCTAAAGTTGGCTTATTACCGTGTGCGGGTGGGACACAAAATTTAGCATGGCTTGTAGGCGAAGGCTGGGCAAAGCGCATGATTTTATGCGGCGAGCGCTTAAAAGCTGATAAAGCCCTGCAAATCGGCTTAGTAGAAGAAGTAGTACCACAAGGTGAAAGCTTTGCAGCAGCATTAAAACTGGCAAACCAAGTGGCCGATCAAAGCCCTACCTCAGTTGCAGCATGTAAAACATTGATTCAAAAAGGGCGCCATCAACCAATGGCAAGTGTATTGCCTCTTGAGCGCGAGTTATTTGTTGGTTTATTTGATACCGAAGATCAACAAGAGGGCGTAAATGCCTTTTTAGAAAAACGCCGAGCTAACTGGGTAAACGGCTAATGAGTGCTTTAACATTATTAAATAGCGCCGATGAGCCCGTGGTATTTGAAACCGCAACCGCAGAAAATGGCAGTTTAATTGGGCTTATTACACTCAACGCGCCAAAAGCGTTAAATGCACTTAATTTTGAGATGATCAAGTTACTTGAACCGCAATTGCGAGCTTGGCAAGACGATGATGCTATTGCAATGGTGTTGTTAAAAGGCGCAGGCGATAAAGCATTTTGTGCAGGCGGCGATGTTGTAAGCCTTCATCATGCAATGGCGCAAGGTAAACCAACAAGCTTAGTTGAAGAGTTTTTTACGCTAGAGTACAAGCTTGATTACCTTATTCATACCTTTGATAAACCTATCCTCGTTTGGGGTAACGGCATAGTAATGGGCGGCGGTTTAGGACTAATGGCCGGTGCTAGCCACCGCGTTGTTACAGAAACATCACGCATTGCCATGCCAGAGCAAACCATAGGTTTATACCCTGATGTAGGCGGCAGTTACTTTTTACATAAAATGCCACAAAGTGTTGGATTATTTTTAGGGTTAACGTCGGCATCAATTAACTGTGACGACGCGCGTTTTGTATCGCTTGCCGATCACTTTATAGACAGCACTAAATATGATTCCATGCTTGCGCAAATTTTAGCAGCTAAATGGGGCAAAACCGCAAGCTTAAATCATGAGTGTTTAACTAAGTTATTAACCGATTTAGACAACCAATCAGCGCGTATGCCAAAAGGCAATATAAAAGCTAATTTAAAAACGATTCAAAAGCTGGGTGAATTTACAACCTTGCAGGAGCAAGTTGATTATATTTTAGGGTTAGCTACTGACGATAAATGGCTACAGCGCGCTCAAAAGTCACTTAAACACGGATGCCCACTAAGCTGCGCACTCGTTAGTGATCAATTAAAAACCAGTAAAGGCAAAAGCTTATTAGCGTGTTTTAAAATGGAGCTGGGTATGTCGGTTCGCGCTGGCGAAGTAGGCGAGTTTCAAGAAGGTGTAAGGGCGCTATTAATAGATAAAGACGGTGCGCCAAATTGGCAATATAAAACACTAAGTGATGTACCACAAACAATAATAGACAGCTTTTTTGCTAATCGCTTTGGCGAAAACCACCCACTCAATGGCTTAGACACGCCAATACACAAATAAAGGAAAGACGATGACTAAACTCAATATTGGTTTTATCGGCTTAGGCAATATGGGCGGCCCAATGGCGGCTAACTTAATTAAAGCTGGACATACTGTGAGTGTGTTTGATTTAAACCAGTCGGTCGTAAATGAACTTGCAAGCAAAGGCGCAAAAGCCGCAGTTGATGCAAAGCAGTGCGCAACCAATGCTGACGTACTTATTAGTATGTTACCTGCAGGCAAACATGTTAAATCGCTGTATTTGGGTAATAACGACGACAGCGGTTTAATTAATGTGCTAAGCAAAAATACATTAGTAATTGATTGCTCAACAATAGATGCAGGATCAGCACGCACTGTAGGCAGTGCACTTGGCAAACAAGGCATAAGCTTTGTAGATGCACCGGTATCGGGCGGTGTTGCAGGCGCAACCGCAGGCACACTTACTTTTATTGTAGGCGGCGAGAAAGCCGCGTTTAATAAAGCACATACAGTGCTGAGTGATATGGGTAAAAACATATTTCATGCAGGCGATATTGGTGCAGGGCAAGTAGCAAAAATATGTAATAACATGTTACTCAGTATTTTAATGGCAGGCACCAGCGAAGCACTGCAAATGGGTATTAATAACGGCCTCGATCCTAAAGTACTTAGCGACATAATGACCGCAAGTTCTGGGCGAAACTGGACGCTTGAACTTTACAACCCTTGCCCAGGTGTAATGGATACAGCCCCAGCAAGTAACGATTACAAACCTGGCTTTATGGTGGATTTAATGGCTAAAGATTTAGGCCTTGCTATGGAAGCCGCGCAGCAAAGTAATTCATCAACCCCTATGGGTTCAATGGCTAAAAATTTATACACTATGCTGCAGCACCAAGGTGCGGGTAGTGATGACTTTAGTGCCATTTTTAAACTGTTTTCAAAGTAGGAGCAACGCGTGGAAATTAAAAATAACACGGTAGTAATAACCGGTGGCGCACAAGGTTTAGGCTTTGCAATGGCGCAAAAGTTTGCACTTATGGGTGCTAACATTGCTTTAATAGATATGGCACAAGACTTATTAAACAACGCATGCAAGCAATTAACACAGCTTGAAGGTGTAACCAGCAATATTAAAGGTTATGCCGCAAACGTAACAAATGAGAGCGAAGTAGAAAACGTATTTAATACCATTAACAGCGATTTTGGCCACATTGGTGTGCTTATAAACAACGCAGGTATTTTACGCGACGGCATGTTTATAAAGGCTAAAGACGGTAAAGTCGTTAAAAAAATGTCTCTTGAGCAATTTCAATCAGTTATTGATGTAAACCTGACCGGTGTGTTTTTAGCAGGGCGGGAAGCTGCAAGCCACATGATTGAATCAGGCAAAGGCGGCGTTATAGTCAATATGTCGAGCGTAGCGCGAGCAGGTAACATAGGCCAAACAAATTACGCGGCATCAAAAGCAGGCGTAGTGGCACTTACCACCACATGGGCTAAAGAACTTGGCCGTTTTGGTATACGTGTAGGCGCTATTGCACCAGGTGTAATAAGTACTGCCATGACCGACGCCATGAAGCCTGAAGCCAAACAACGTATGCTTGCAGTAACGCCAGTAGGGCGCTTAGGCGAAAGCGACGAAATTGCCCATACTGCACAATACATAATTGAAAACGACTTTTTTACCGGCCGCGTGGTTGAAATAGACGGCGGTATTCGTTTGTAAAACAAGCGGGATTAAGATTGATTTTAAAAGCATGGCGCTTGTGGGCTGTGCTTTTTTGTTTTAAATCGGGGAGTTTATAATCTTGAAAAGGACTGATAACGGCGTTGGAAATTTGTTGTGAAATTAGTTGCTCGTTTGCTCTTAATAAAACCTAATGAGAGTGGCTTTTTAATCACTTCTTTAAATAAAAAGCTCAACGCATTTAAGGCTTGTGTTTGAGTGTTAGGAGCAACATTTTGTTGGTTGACTAAACGAGTTTAAAAAAGCTAAAAAAAGTTCGACCTCATTATCTCCCATCGTTGTTGGGTGCCTCATAGAGTTAAATCGAATAAACGAAGCTATCCAGTATAAATACGCTTTAATAGTACTTTTAGCATAACGCTTTAGATACATTTGTTCGGCTATCATAGTTAAAAAAGATGATTTCATGATATGAATCTCTAGTAAAAGTTAACTGTATATATAGACAGCACTTGTTGTTTTGTCCAATATTACTGATCTCCACCATTTCGGTGTATTTGTGCATTGATTAAAAATAATTTCCAGTTAACTAATTGTTTACAGGTGTTTATTTGATGGTTAAGATAAATGCACTGTAATATATGGATATTTGTCGGTTTATAAAACGACAAATGTCGTAGACAAAATTGTTATGAGTTCTTCTATGAATATCGATATTCTTGGCTACCATAAGTTCCTACGTAACAAGTTAAGTTCTTTGAATATAAGTTCATATGAAGATGCCAGTAAACTTATTAATGACTTTGGTTCGGAAAAGGTTACGCTAAATGGAAAAACCTTTACCTTATCAATCATTGTTGATGTTTATCCTCCAGATGATGAAATTGTCGTTGCTGTATATATTGAACGAAAAAAAATACTGTGTGATGAAGGTCATAGCCAAGGTTATCTTTTTAGGAAAAACAAAGAAAAGAGTATTTTGTCTCAGAAAAAATTATGGGATTATGGATACTAATTTCTATTTTTGAGTTTCAAACTCATAACAACACGCCCTGAGGTGGACAGCAAGCGCTAAAGCTCACTTTCCACCGCAAATTTTAACAGCGGTGATCCCTTACTTTTCAATGCAGTTAAGTAAGTTGATTCATCGTAGGGCGTATGTGTTTTCCAGCACCTAAATAGGATTCGTATCCACTTAAATGCCAATGATCTGATGATGGTATTATGAGGTTTTCCTTTGCCTTCTTGCTGCCGATAATATGCTTTAGCCCAAAATGAATAACGTACAGATAATCCTGCCCATTCCACAAATGTTTGCCTTAAAAATTTAGTGCATGAGTACCGCCAGTGTATCCATTCCTTTTTGCCACTGCGTTCGGTAACAGGGGCAATGCCTGCGTATTTTTGTATGTCAGCGGCGCACTTATAGCGGTCACGATTTGACCCCATAGCGGCTAATAGTCGAGGTGCTAATTGTGGGCCTGCACCTGGTAAACTATCAAAAATAGCGCGATCTGCATGTTGCTTATAAAATGTTTTAATTTCGTCATCAAATCGTGTTATTGCCAACATCAGCTGTTTAAGTTGCGGAACGAGGCATTCAATAAGCAATAAGTTTGGCGTGATCACCGCCATATCATCGGTGAGTATTTCTGCATCCTTTATTTCTTTTATCCGCTTTTCATTAATGAGTGGATAGCGGGAATTATGTTGATTAAAGAAGTCGAGTAGTGTTTGTTTTCTCGCTTTTTTAGCGTGAGCAAGAGAGGGCCAACGCAGTAAGAAGTCACAGAATATTTGAGTGTCTTTTTCTTTAAACCAATCAATCACGTGGGGATAATAATTTTTTAGCGTTGTGGCTATTTTATTGGTTAAATCAACACGATCTTGTAATAATTTACGGCGATATTCGACAAGCTGCGCAAGGCATCTAACGTCTTCCGAATCAGGTCTGATAACTGTTAATTTATCCATATGAAGTTGTAGAATTTCAACTTGAATAATTGCATCAGTAGGATCGTCTTTAGCCCCGCTGTGCGTAAATGCTGCACGATATTTAGCGACACTTGATGGATTAATCACAAATAATACAATGTGCTTAAATTTACTGAGTGCGTATATAAGCGGGCCTTTTTTAAGCTCACACGCGACAGCAACAGGTCTGCCATTGTAGCGTTGTTTTAACTCAAGCGCCCATGCATTAATTGACTTAGGATCAGATGAAATCACACTTAAGTGTTGTGTATTTGTGTCGCGATTTATTTCACAAATATCGTGTTTACGGTCAGCCCAATCGATCCCGATAAGGGCAGCAAAATCTGAAACGTTAAAGGCTTCCATTTTGGGCCTCCTAGAGGTAAAGTGAAAGGATAGGTAGTGATCAATAGTGTTTCTCGCAGGTCTTATAGATAGTCGGCATTACGACAATCCCTGAGTATGCGTATTGAAACAAATAACTCCTGTTGGTCCGAAAGTCTTGTTACAAACATAGATTGTTTCCGCTCAAATATTCGTGACCAACAGAAGCATATTCCATGTATTAATGAGATAGGTAAATACATTAATTAATGGAACGGAGTAACTATAAGTTGCTTAAACGGACACAAACAGCTGGCTGTGCTCGTTCCTCGCTATTATAGCCAGCCATTTTTAGCCGCTTAGCAAAGCGTTGAGGCTGTAGAATTACTTTTTTTAGGAACGTATCCAACTATTCTTGGTTGGTTGCTTTTTAACCTTGAATCCATGTGTTCGCTGTGATCTAATAGATATTATTCACCCACGGTAAACTGTTATGGCTAACTACAAGCCTGACTTATCCTGTCAAAATAAATTCATTCCTATCAATTTCGCTGAGCAAATTTTGCCTGGCACATTTGAATATGCCCTTTGTTATATCGTCGAAAATAAACTCGATTTATCGGGATTTGACGCGTGGTATAACAACGACAAAACAGGCGCTGCTGCGTATCCGCCTTCGGTAATGCTAAAGATTATTTTACTGGGCTATGCACATGGTTTTATCAGTAGCCGTCGGATTGCAAAGGCTTGCGAGCATAATATTTTATTTATGAGTGTGTCGGGTGATATCCAGCCACATTACACATCTATAGCGGGTTTTGTGGCTAAAATGCATGAACAGATTGAGCCGCTTTTTACGCAAGTGCTGATGATATGTGATGAGGAAGGCTTGATAGGCCGCAACATGTTTGCCATTGATGGGTGTAAATTAAAGTCCAATGCGAGTAAAGAGTGGAGCGGCACATTCGATGAGTTAAGCCGCAAAAAAGCAAAACTAGAACGCGCAAGCAAACGTATTATTGAACGCCACCAATCACAAGATGGACTGGGCGAAGAGTTAATAACTCAGGACTTAAAACAAAAAGAAAAGCTGGATAGAAGTGCAGGTAAAATCACCGAGTTTTTAGCCACTCACGAAGAGAAAACAGGCAGTAAAGGCAAGCCTGTTAAAAGTAATATCACTGACCCAGATAGTGCGAAGATGACGACCTCAAAAGGGACAATTCAAGGCTACAACGGCATCGCGATAAACGATGATAAACATCAAATCATCCTGCAAGCACAAGCGTGGGGCTCAGTGGGCGAACAACAAACTTTACAGCCAGCCGTTGCACAATTAAAACAGCAGCTTGCTAAACTCAATACAGAAAAAATGGCAGATAAACACACTATCAAATTCACCGCAGACAGTGGGTTTAACAGCGAAGTAAACCTTGAGTTTATGGCGCAAAGCGGGTTCGATACCTACATTGCGGATAACCAATTTAGAAAACGAAATCCGCTATTTAAAGACAGCGAAACATACGAAACAGAGCAAGAAAAACGGCGACTAAAACGCAGAAAAGGCAAGCCTCGGTTATTTACCTCAGACGATTTTCATTATGATGAGGCAACGCAAACATGCCGCTGCCCTGCAGGCAATGCCATGTGGCGAAGCGGGGTCAATGTAAACAGCCATAGCCAACAATACACGCGATTCTGTGGTTATTTAAGAGACTGTAAAACCTGCCCACTACAACAACAATGCATGCGAAAGCCACCCATTAAAACGGGGCGACAAGTACAGTTTATAAATAATGAATCACGCAAAAAGCTAAGCTATATCGACAAAATGAAAGTAAAAATAGACAGCCCCATAGGTCGACGACAATACAGCAAACGACTCGGGTGTATCGAACCGGTGTTCGGGAATATTACGGTGAATAAAGGTATGAATAAATTGACCTTACGGGGTCAAATGAAAGTGAATGCGCAATGGCAATTGTATTGCCTTGTTCATAATATAGAAAAGCTGCAAAACACGATGCATTAAGAAGGGTAAGCCCTTTCACCCTAAATAAAAGCCACTCAAACACCCGTAATCCCTTCCAAAACGCCAATTAAAACAATATCAAACACTTCTATATTCTGCGTAAAAATACAGTAATCAATTGAACCAAAATAGGAACTCAGCTATGGTTTGTTTATCAATAAAAACAAATTTAAAAACGAGTTAATCTACAGGCTCGTTAGCTAGCAAATGAAAGGTTCGTACAATATTCCAAATTCTATCCCAAAACCAGAGAGAGTCTTCAATATAATTTGGGGGCTAGGATTATTGAGTTATGCCTTATATGGTTACCAACACGGTGAACTTTACCTTCCAGGTAGAGGTTCATCTGATGGTGTTACGTTTACAGGTATCACATTAAATTTAATAATTGCAGCCATGGTTTTGGGAGCATTAAGTCTATTTGTTACTGTTGTTGATCATAATTAACAGTGACACCCATCCTAAATTTTAATTAACAGTGACACCCATCCTAAATTTTGATCTTTTTAAAATTAAGGACTACGTTTATTTAGTGTAAAAAATAAGCAGGGTGTCTTATGGCTATCGCAAGAAAGCGTCAAGTAAGTTTGGTTGATACAAAATACTATCACTGTATTTCACGCTGTGTTCGTCGTGCATTTTTATGTGGAGAAGACCGTTTTACTGGTCAATCTTACGAGCATCGACGAGGGTGGGTTGAAGATAAGCTGCTTGAATTAGCAAAGGTATTTTGTATTGATGTATGTGCTTATGCCGTAATGAGTAATCACACCCATTTGGTACTATATGTAGATGATAAGAAAGCAAACAGGCTGAATGATAAAGCGATTGTTATTCGCTGGCATAAACTCTGTAAAGGCACATTGTTAACGCAAAAATATGTACAAGGTGAAAAGCTAAGTAAAGTTGAACTCATCTTTTTCAACCAAACGGTTAAACAATACCGCGAACGCCTAGCAAGTATTAGCTGGTTTATGCGGTTGTTAAATGAAGACATTGCGCGCAGAGCAAATAAAGAAGATAACTGCACAGGACGATTCTGGGAGGGTAGATTCAAATCGCAAGCATTACTAGATGAAGCAGCCCTTGCGGCCTGCATGGCCTATGTCGATTTAAATCCCATTAGGGCTAAAATGGCTAACACACCAGAAGAGTCAGACCATACCAGTGTACAAAAGCGCTTAACATGCGCGACAGAAGGTAAACAGCCTAAACAGTTACTACGTTTTGCAGGTATGCCACGTCAGATTATGCCTAAAGGACTGCCGTTTGAGCTTAAATCGTACCTTGAACTTGTTGAGTTAACAGGGCGAATAATACGAGAGGATAAACGCGGGTATATTGATTACATGAACCTACCTTTGTTAGAAAGGCTTAATATCTCTCCAGAGAACTGGTTAAAACTGACTACGCAATTTACGCGCGTATTTCATGGTGCAGTAGGCAGGCCCACTTCACAAGCAAGTTACTGTGAAAACTTAAAGCGGAAACGGCGATCAAATATTAGCAACTGCGAAAAGCTACTCGCATAATACTTAAGCTACTCAGTAAAACCATTCAGTAAACATTATAACTGCAATTATGTAGTTATTATCATGCGTGTAATTCAGGTTTTAACGTGCTAATGACTTATTTAATGGATGAAATAAAAGTAACCCAATATTAAAAGATAAATTCTCAACCTAAAAGTGAATAGCCAGATTAAAAATAGAGTGGCTGTCTTGTTTAGTTTTTGAATTTAGTGGCACAGTTTTGTTTGTTCGATTAAGGTGGCTGTCAGGTTTGTATTCCTTTAAAAGATAAATTCTCAACCTAAAAGTGAATAGCCAGATTAAAAATAGAGTGGCTGTCATGTTTAGTTTTCCCGTAATCCCTTCTAAAACGCCAATTAAAACAACACCAAACCTTTTTATATTCTGCGTAAAAATACAGTAATCGATTGAACCAAAATAGGAACTCAGCTATGGTTTGTTTATCAATAAAAATAAATAAAATACGAGTTAATCTACAGGCTCGTTATACGTACAGGAGGGTTTTGTGCTAGATGAAATAATTTTGCAGCTTAAGGATAAAAAGTCACCTAAACGACGCTCTGCGACTAAGAAATTACGTAAACTTAAAAATATTGATGCTGGCCCCTTTCTATTAAGTGCTTTAAAAGAAGAACTTAAAGATTTACGTACTTGGGAAACTCAGTATCAAATGATTATGGCCATTGGAGAATGTGGCTATAAACCTGCGCTGGAATTCCTTCAATCACTTGCACACCAAACTTTCGAAGCGACAATGGTTTATGTCGCTATAGGTGATGCAATCCAAAGATTATCTATGCAAAATGAACAGGATGTTACAACGATATTTGAAGCCATAGATACAGAAAACGACATGCTTATTGACGGAGCTATTCGAGCAATGGCAATGCTTAAAGTAGTGCCAGTGAATCTAGATATAGAAAAAATAATTAATTATGTTGTCGCTAAAAACAACAATGATGGAATGCACTTTTGGGTCTTAGCTGCTGCTCCAGGTTGGTCGGGGAAAAAGGTTGATGAGTATTTAGCTTTTTGTTCAACGTCAAAACGAGACGAGATAATAGATGCTGTGGAGTTAGCCCGGAAACAAAAATATAAAAAATGGTTTCCGTTGTAGGTACGTATAACAAGCCACTCAAACAGGACAAATAACAGTGGGGCGTTATATGTACAAGGAGAGTTCAGTTGATGCGTTACCTATTATTTTTACTGTTGATAATACCTTTTTATTCTTTTGCCGAAATTAACCTTCCTCTGCAAAAAGAACTAATTGAAATGGAAATTGAAGATCAACATATTCGAAACAAAATAGGAGAAGCTGGGTGGCATAGCCCGCCTAAAGCACTCCTAGAAAAAATGATGAAAATAGATGAAAGTAATACAGGAAAACTTAAAGCTATCATTAAAAAGCATCATTGGGTAACAAGGGATTTAGTCGGAGTTAAAGGAGTTGGAGCAGCATTTTTAGTCATCCAGCATTCTCCTGATGTTGCATTTAAAGTAAAAATGCTTCCTTATTTAAAGCAATCATATTTGAATGGCGAAGGTGTTAGCGGACAACAAGTTGCTCTTTTAACTGATAAAGTTCTTATTGCACAAGGAAAGAAACAAATCTATGGTACTCAAGCTGACGTGAGTGAAGGTAAAGTTGTGTTTAGCCCTATAGAAGATGAAACTAATGTAGATAAACGGCGTGAAGAAATGAATATGCCCTCTTTAGATTTTTACTTAAAAATAATGGAAAAATGTACGGGATTAAAGAACACCCTGAAATAGTCTTGAATTAATGTACATATAACAAAACGCGCTGAAGTGGGCGACTAGTAAAATTTGGCTATTAATTGTGGGTAGCTGAAAATAGTAAGTAAGATTTTAAAAACTTTATAACAAGGAACGTATATGAATTTATTTGAGAACAAAACTGTAATTGAGTTTGAAATATCAGAAACAGGCCACCAAATTGTTGAAGCTAAAATTAACGGTAAATTGTTACGTTTTATTTTAGATACTGGCGCTGGGACATCTGTTTTAGACAGGGGATGCCTAAGTGAGTTAGGCATTGAAGAAATACTCAATATTGAGAATGCGGCAGGCTTAGGCACTTCTGATCACGCAATGGGGGATATAGAAGTTCATTCAATTGAGTTTGGAAATGCCTTGTTTGAAAGTCCTGACTTTGTGTCACTTAATCTTGACCATGTTCAGGTCGCGGGTGGTGAAAAGGGAGTACATGGCTTGTTAGGCTCTCCCTTTTTTACTCAATACCAAGCAGTTATCGATTTTTCAAAAAATAGGTTAGAGCTTTTTAATAAAAAAATTAAATAACTAACCTAAACTTTGTTCTTTAGTCGGTTTTAACTAGCACATCATGCCATGTTTATGGGTTTAACCGTGGCATGGTGCGACAGCTGTTATTGTTTACAATTTGTATTTCAAAGCTACTTTTCTAGTTCTTTTCTAATAACTCTTTTCTTATAATTTCAGCCCCAGCGCTCAAGGCATTTAGTTTACCTCTGGCTATATGGTGAGGTAGTGGAGCCATGCCGCAGTTTGTACACGGGTAGAGTTTGTCGGCATCTACAAATTGCAGTGCTTTACGTAGCGTATTAGCTACTTCTTTTGGCGTTTCGATAGTATGATTTGCTACATCAATTGCGCCTACCATTACTTTTTTACCACGAATGAGTTCTAGTAAATCCATTGGTACATGCGAGTTATGGCACTCTAGTGAGATAATATCGATATTAGATTGCTGAAGCTTAGGGAATGCTTCTTCGTACTGTCGCCATTCGCTTCCTAGTGTTTTTTTCCAATCTGTATTTGCTTTAATGCCGTAGCCATAGCAAATATGCACGGCGGTTTCGCATTTAAGACCTTCAATTGCGCGCTCTAAACAGGCAATTCCCCAGTCGTTCACTTCATCAAAAAATACGTTAAACGCGGGCTCATCAAATTGGATGATATCAACGCCGGCGGCTTCTAATTCTTTTGCTTCTTGATTGAGAATTATGGCAAATTCCCACGCTAGCTTTTCGCGGCTTTTATAATGATCGTCGTAAAGCGTGTCAATCATTGTCATTGGGCCTGGCAATGCCCATTTAATAGGTTGTTTGGTTTGCTTGCGTAAAAATTTAGCGTCTTCAACAAACACAGACTTTTGACGGCTAACAGGGCCCACAACGCTGGGTACACTCGCGTCGTATCGGTCACGAATTTTTACTGTTTTACGTTTTTCAAAGTCAACGCCATTTAGGTGCTCTATAAATGTAGTTACAAAATGCTGCCTTGTTTGCTCGCCATCGCTAACAATATCAATGCCTGCTTGTTGCTGGTCAAATAATGACAAACGTAGGGCGTCGTGTTTTCCTTGGGTTAATTCATCACCTTGTAATTTCCAAGGTGACCAAAGTGTTTCTGGCTCTGCAAGCCATAAAGGCTTAGGTAAACTGCCAGCGATAGATGTAGGTAGTAATTTTTTCATAATAAATAATGCCGTATATTTTAGTTAATTATTAAACGTATCGTTAAGCGCGTTATAACTGGTTGTTACTATTAGTTGTTATAACTGGTTGTTACTATTAGTTGTTATGACAGATAGCTAGTAGAGAATTGCTCAAGAACTCTTTGGTACGGCTTGATAAAATGCTCTTGTGCAAACTTGCCTTGCTCATTCGCTAACTTGCCGCGCTCTTCTCGGTCATACACAATTTGCGTTAGTGAGTGATCCAAGTTTTTTAAGTTTGGTTTATATGATTTACCCGCTGTTGCGTTGGCATTATAAATCTCTGGTCTGTAGATTTTTTGAAACGTTTCCATCGTACTAATAGTGCTTATAAGCTCAAGATTGCTGTAATCATTAAGTAAATCACCAAAGAAAAACAATGCCAAAGGCGCGGCACTATTTGGCGGCATAAAGTAACGTACCTGCAAGCCCATTTTTTTGAAGTATTGCTCAGTTAAAGACGATTCATTTGGCTCGTATTCAACGCCAAGTACCGGGTGTTGGTTTTCAGTGCGGTTGTAGGTTTTGTTATCTGACACACTTAGGCATATAACCGGTGGTTTTTTAAAGTTTTGTTTGTATGTATCCGAATTTACGAATGACTGAAATAGCTTGCCATGTAAAACCCCAAAGTCATTAGGAATACTAAATTGAGGCTTGCCTTTGTTATGCTCTTGTAGGAGTACGCTAAAGTCGTAGTCGCGCACATACGATGAAAAGTTGTTTCCTACAATGCCTTCAATGCGCTTATTAGTTTTATGGTCAACAATATTTGTTTTTAATATTTCGATAGAGGGGAAGCTTTCGCCGCCATCTTCAATACCTATCTCAACAGAGACAATTTCAAGCTCAACAGCATAACGCTCACCTTTGGTGTTATCCCAGTGGGCTAGGGCATTAAAACGGTTGTTAATCATGTTTAAGGCGTTACGCAAGTTTGCTTTGCGGTATTCACCTCTGGCTAAATTAGCAAAGTTGGTTGTGATACGCGTATTAGTTGATGGATGATAATTTTCATCGAGTGAAACGCTCTTTATATTAAATGTAAAATCTTTTTTCATCGTGTTTATATCCAATTTTATAATTTAAACCTGATTGATGCTCTGCGCTTTATTAGCCTTGCAACTTACTTAGCTGGTTTTGTTATTTAGCAGCTTTAAGTTGTTAGCAATAGTGTTTAGCGCTAAGGGATGAGTAATTTATACGTTGATTGGTATATGAAGAAAAACGGTTTAATTTCACATAAAACATGAGTCATATTCATTAATCATTATTGTTAAATTCGATTACGTAGTAATTGACGATAAAAAGGCATAAATCGATAAAAATAAAAGATAGATGTTTAGCCGTTTAGACTTCTTTGGTGGTGGCGTGCACTTTATTCATGTTGAACATGAGGAATATTCAAAGGGGTTTTTTTATAGCTATAACAGTACATTAGCCAAATTTTTAGTATGTTAAGTCGCTGTTTATAATAAATGTCGTCACGGGTAAGTTCCATCTAGCTATATAAGTAGATACCTTAGCTAATCTAATCTCAAAAGATAAACCGACTTTTCTAAGTACGTATATAAATGCTTGTAAATTAATAAAAGGCTATAAACCATATTAATGGCAATGCCAGTGCGTTAAGTAAGTTATACTCGTTTTTCATCACCTCACCTATTGAGTATTCGTGGATATCAAAGGCACTTGTATTGCATCAACTATTGATGAGCATGGCCCTGTTTATGTATATCAAACAAAAAAAAATCTTATTCTCAGCTTTGACGGAAAAATTTATCAAAGCTGTATTAAATTAAATAATATAAACGGGTTAAGCTTAGCTTATACGCAAGCTATGATGGCTGCGCTTTTTTTTATTCCACACTTAAAAACCGCGATGATAATGGGGCTTGGGGCGGGCTCTATAGCAAAAAGTCTTTATCATGCGTTTCCTGCACTGACCATACATACCGTTGAATACCGTAAAGCCGTGGCTGATATGGCTATAAAATATTTTGAACTGCCTGTGTCAGAACGTTTGTTTATTCATATTGATGATGCGGCAAACTACATGAAAAAAACGCAGATAAAAACGGATGTTATTTTTTCTGATTTATATAGCTCAGATGGGATGGAATCAGATCAGGTGCAATCATCCTACTTACGCGATTGTAAAAATGCGCTCACTTTTGATGGTGTTTTAGTACTTAATATTTGCCATACCAAAGTTGGGCAGAGGGAAGCGTTTGATCAACTTCTTGAGAAAGAATTTGCAGGAAAGATTCTTAGTTTTATTATTGAAGGCGGTAATAAAATTGTGTTCGCTTTTAACAATAAAATGCCTGCACTTAGTGAAGATGAATTACTTGCTAAAGCTCACGTGTTACAAAAATTAATAAACGTACCAATGACGCGCTATGCCGGGCTTTTATTTAATTAAAATGGTTAGTTTGATTTACTGGTAAATGACGCGTTTGAATCCATCCATCTATCTGTTGTTCATTTAAACTTGGTTAAACTAATCATACTCTGAATAAAAATAATAAAGTACGTACCCGTACGGAAACACTCATACATGGATTACTGTAAAAATATAATCGCTAAATTTATAAGCGCGATGCAAAAGCGACCTGGATTGTTGGCTGTGTTGGCATTTTTGTCGGGCGTTGCTAGCTTTGCACTTGTAGATAGAAAAGAGTCTTTTTCGCAAGTTATTGCGATATTTTTGCTTATTAGTTGGTTGTGGCTAATTATTGATAATTGGTTACGTGACAAAGTAGAAGAAAAGTTTGGTGTGGCTGTATCTCCTAATGTAATGCGTTTTGCTCTGCAAATGGTGCAGCAAGAAAGCTTATTTTTTGCTTTACCGTTTTTTTTAGCGGTTACACAGTGGGATCATCCTCAAGCAATTTTTACCTCCCTCATTGTTTTGTGTGCGGTTATATCGGTTATAGACCCCTTTTATTACAAAAAACTTGCTAGAAATCGCACGTTATTTAGTGTGTTTCATAACTTTGCTTTATTCGTTGTTTTGCTTGTTACTTTACCTATTTTGTTGAACCTTACAACGAGCCAAAGCTTAGCCGCAGCCCTTGTAACGGCTGTAGTGGTTACTCTACCGAGTTTAAACAATTTAATGCCTAATGCACGCTGGTGGCGTTTTCCTATTCTTGTATTGATTTTATGTGCTTTGAGCACTGCTGTGTGGCAATTAAGAAGCTTTGTGCCTCCTGCAGCGCTGCGATTAACCGATATTACGTTAGCTCATGAAGTTGATTTACAGCATAAAAAGCCAGTAGGGAGTATTAAACAGTTAGACTCTTATACACTGCACCATCAAGGTTTATATAGTTGGACTGCTGTTAAAGCACCAAGAGGCTTAAATGAAAAAATATTTCATGTGTGGCTTCATAATAAAAAAGAAGTTGATCGGATCACGTTAAATATAAACGGCGGGAGAGAGCTAGGGTACAGAGCATGGACCCACAAGGTAAATTTCCCTAGTGACTCTGTTGGTAAGTGGCAAGTAAAAGTAGTCACCGAATCAGGTCAGTTAATAGGTTTAACGAAATTTACTGTTACACCTTAATTAACTTAGCTGGCTGTATTTTAAACACATAGCTGATATAGTTTTTGTATTCCAAACTAATGGACATAGTTAATGAGTATTGCATTTGAGATTTTTATTTGGCTAATAGTTGAAACTTGTTTGAGCTTCTTGTTTTACTCGACCGGCTGGCTGCTATTAAAAGTGGTAACGTTTGGGCAGTATAAAAGCGAGTTTAAGGATTTTGCATCTTATAAAGCGAGTAAAGCTAGAAGAGTCGACTTAATCTTCTTACTCGGTTTTTGTTTTTATGTTGCACTGATTGTCCTTATGGCTTATTTAAATCACTAAACTGGCCAACAAATTAGGTTAATAATTTTAAGAATAATAAGCAGCTTAATGAGTTATTGCTGCTTATAGTTTTCCCCTTTATCGCACTTTTTTACACTTCCTACTTATACTTTTCCTGTTTTTGCAATAGGGAACACCTCACCGTGAGTACTATAACTATCATTTTAACTATTAAATTAAGTACCTGCTAGAGCATTGCTCGGTGCGTATATAGCTTTGGTTTGTTGGTTGAAATCCGAGCTAATTGCAACTTGTAGTTTATGGGTAATACTTAGTAAATACTTCAAATCTAATAAATAAAACAATATATATGCATCCATTTATTGCGCTAACACGTTTTATAACAATACTATGCGCCACATTTACCCTTTATGATGGTTTTGGACTTAATAAATGACTCACTATTTAAAATATGTATTTGTTATTACGACTCTAGCGGGTGCAAATACAGCTTACGCACAAGCAAAAACACAAGAGCACTATCAAGAGCTTGAAGTGGGTGTAGGCGGAAATATTAAGCATACCCATACTGACGTAAATTATAAAAATAAAGAGTTTGATTTACATATTCACCCATTATGGGAAAGCCGATATGTAACCGAAGGTCGAGATAACCTTGCCGGTAATGGTATTGTATCAATTGCTACTGAGTTTAATTATAAAAACTTTGCGGTGATCCCTTGGGCCGCAAAAGGTATTAGTAGTGATTATTCAGAGCTTAATTTAAATGCCATTTATACCGCTCACTTATCTGAGCGAGTAGAGATGTATGTAGGTTATAACTATATTAAAGCTCGCGAAGATGGCATTGACGCTCACGATAATGAGCTAAGCCTCGACTTTGCGTATCTCTATGCAGACGATATTCAGTTGTTAAGTAGTGTTTATCATTCATTTGATGCCAGCGGTACATTTTTGGAGTTGGCAGTAAAAAAAGATTTTTATATTAACGATTTACTATTATTGGATATTCAATCGGGCGTGGGGTTTAACGCGGGGTATGTTAGTAATGGGCACAACGGAATTAACAACGTAAAGTTTACTGCAAACTTGTCGTATCAGCTTTTTAATCAATTAGCCTTATACACATATACAAGCTATAGCATTGCCGTTAATAAAGATGAAAAACGCTTTGCAGGTGACGAGACACTTCGAAATATATTTTGGGGTGGTGTAGGGCTAAGTTATCAATACTAGGGCGTGTTTGCTTTTCGAGGGTGAGTTTACAGCTTTTAAATTATTCGTATGTTTTGAATCAATGAACAATGCGTATGTGTAATACACAATAACTAAAAAATGTTAGTGTTTAGCTATCGTTTAAACACAGTTGAGAATTACATATGAAGTTTTTAGTATTTTTAGGCACAGTACGCGATAGCACTCCACCAAAACCAGCTCGCTTAGGCTTAAGGGTTTCTAGGGCTTGTATAGAATGCTTAACAGAGCATTTTGGCGATCATGAGTTTGAGCTAATTGATACGTTGGATTTTCCTTGCGAAAACATATTTAAACCACACTTTGCATACGCTGAAAGTAATGCACCTACAGAGCTCACTCTTTTAGCTGATAAAATTAAAGCCGCAGATGGGTATATAATGATTAGCCCTGAGTACAATCACAGCATGAGTCCAGCTCTCGCTGACTTACTTAATCATTTTGGTAGCTCACTATTTTCGTATAAACCAAGTGCAATAGTAACTTACTCAGCAGGGCAGTGGGGTGGCGTAAGAGCGGCCATTAGTATGCGCACATTTTTATCTGAACTTGGCTGTTTGCCGGTATCGGCGATGATCCACGTGCCAAAAGCGCAAGATGTGTTTAGTGAGGATGGCAAACCTGTTGCAGGAGAGAGTCAATCATCGTGGTTTAATTATTTCTCACGCACGTTTAGCCAACTAATATGGTGGGCGCAGGCTGCTAAAGACCATACCGAGGTGGTTGACCCGCAAAGTTTGCTAAAGAGCTTTAAAACAGCTCCTTCTCAGCGCAATGCACCTTAATACCCGCTAACTAATTGTTTGGATTGATTATAGAAACATGGCTGCATATAGTGGTATCATTAACGCTACATATTTTTAATAATGCATAATACCAATCCGCAATAATACTTAATCAATTTTAGGGATTAAATCGCTAACGGCATTAAAAAATTTTGATATAGAACAACTCAATAACGAAATTTTTGCTTTGTTATCGACACGATTTTCTTGTCTCAAAATAGAACACTGAATTATGCGAATTGGTGTAAGAAACAAGGAAATTGTGTCTTGAAATATCTAGCCTTACTAAGTGTGCTAACGCTTAGTGCATGTAGTTCTGTTCCCCATAAAATTGAAATGAGCCAAAGTACGGCTGCAAATATGAACCTTATCGCTTTAACTGAGCAAAGTGCACCTAAGGGTGTTGCTGGCACTTACCAGTTTCATATTAAAGCGGCGGGAGCTCAGGGGAGTTGGTTGTATTTAAATACAGAAACTGATTATCGTGACAGGCGTTCAATTACGGTATCAATACAACCTAATGTGGTAGCAGAGCTTCAAAGTAAATACGGACAACCAGCAGACACCTTTTTTATTGATAAAACAATAGAAGTAACAGGCGAAGCCAAACGGGTAACTATCGATTTTATGAGCCGTGGAAGAGTCACTAATAAATATTATTATCAAACGCACATAGCTGTGTCATCACTCAAGCAACTTCGTGTTATTGAAAGTTAGTAAAAACAATGCACTGTATTTATATACAGTGCATTGTAAAAGCTTACTTTGAGCTTTAACGTTTACACTTAAATTTACTTTTCTGGCGCTACTTTAGCGCTGTTTTATTCAACGATTTCAAAACTCTTATTTAACCTATTGTAATCTCATTACATAAAACTAATAATTGGTTAGTTTTATAAGTTTGAGTACCTGTATTGAAAGCCAAAGAAATCCGCAATTTTTATATCAACGAAGAGCAATCTGTTTATTTGCTTTCGCACCGCGATGCTAAAAAACACCGCCAGTGGCTTAATATTTGTATCAAGCAGCTAACACTGCTGGGCTACAAAAACGTTGAAATGATTGGCTCGGGTGCTTTTGGTTTTGTGTTTGCAGGTGATGACGATAATGGCTTACCTTGGGTATTTAAGTTTTCGCGTATTACGCTTGCCCAAAGTGTACGTGATCGCCTAGAAGACGAAGCGTATATGCTTTCGCAAATTAATAACCCCTTAGTGCCTACCTTTTATGCATTTGAGCGAATTAAAAGACAAGGGATTTTAATGATGGCGCGCGCCATTGGAGAGGACCTTGAAAAAGTATCGCTTAAAACAGGGCGCTTTAGTGCCGCGCAAATAATGGCGCTAGCTGTTAGGTTACGTAATGTATTAATTGATTTACGTAGCCACAAAAATGGCGTTAGCCCACAACCTATAGTGCATGGCGATATAAAACCTTCAAACCTTGTTTGGGATGCAAACACTGATGCGCTTTCGTTAGTGGATTGGGGCAGCTCTGTGTATGCACAGCTCGATAGTGATGGGAATCCTGTTGCGAGTAATTTTATGGATTTAATGTCGGGCGATTTAAGCACAACGAATGCCCGTATGGGCGATGTGTACTTTATTGGTGAAGCGCAAATGTCGGGGGAGCAATCATCCCCACGATTTGACGAGCAAGGTGTAGCCGCCACGTTGTATGCGCTAGCGTCGGCGCAGTCGTGTCGCTTTGGTGCGCAAGCCATCCCTGCAAGCAGCTTAGGGCTCCCAAAAGAGCTGGCTAAAGTGATTGATGGCATGCTCTCTAAAAGTAAGGCACAACGTGATGGTGCCGGTGATTACTTTATGCGTAACATTACAACTATGGCTAAAGCGTATTTACCTGAATTTGATAAAAAACAAAAAAAAGCAGATATCCCTTTTTGGTATGGCAAGGCAGAGCAACCCGACACGGTTGTATATAGTTCACGAAAACAGTTTTTACGCCAAGCCGATCATAATCAGCAATTACTAGATATAAACGACGCGCAACTTGACCGTTATTATAAAGAGTTTTTGTTTGATACAGGCGATACCGAAAAAGCATTTTTAGCATCGATAAGCCGATTAGCTAAGTACCCTGTAGTAGGAGGGCTTAGTTTTCATTGGAAGGATGAGTCAATGTTTGTTGAATCGTCTTTAATTATGCATGACGAATCATTGGGTGATGCGTTTAGTGATGCGATTAATAACACGGTGATGCTTGCGCAAGCGATTAATCAAAAAGGGTTATTTAAGTGTTGTTTGTTTGATGCCCGTAAAACCATTCAGCTAGAGCGAGATGGCACGGGGGCATTTAAGTTTGATAGCCTACCAGAGCTTGAATACGAAGTAGTCAGTATGAAAGCAAACGACATAACCCGCCCGCATTCATACTTTGAAGACGGTAAAGATCCTGATGAACAACTACAGCTCCCTAAAAAAGTAATCAAGTGCGTATTTGAGCTTAACCAAATTCACCATACAGGGTGTATTATTTTTGAAGCACTGCCGGATAGAATGAAGATTCACCATTACTACCGCTTACTCGATTCGAGTAAAGAGGTTGAGTTTAAACGTTTGCTAAATAAACTAATGCAATACGCGGTAAATATTACGGACGTTGGTGTTGCGGGCTTTATGAAACTCCCATATAAAAACACCCGTGAGTTTAGTTTATGTGAGCAGCAAGAAGAGCATTACTTTCCTAAAAATCCTAAGCTTGTACCTTTATAGAAAAAGCACTTAAATAAAGAGTACTGAATGAAAAGACAAAGATAAAAAAGAGCACAAGTTTGTTTAACTTGTACTCTTTGCTACTTAATTATTAGGTAAGTATTACTAATTATTAAAACACCTTACTAAAGGGCGACGTTGGTGTTAGCTCAAATTGATGAGTAAGTTTTTGCGTTTTATTAGTCGCTGTTATTTGATAATGCTGCTTGTGCTCATTGTTACTAAATAGCTTAACGTTAAAGTTAACTTTGGTTAATTTACTGGGCAAAGAGTAGCGACCAGTAATGGTTACTTGGTCTATATTGTCGCTTTTATGTGTATGCGACGCTTCTGGGTTTAGCAAAAGTCCGTCAATAGTAAATTTATACTGATGATCTGCTAAATAAACGTTCTTTTTAACTCGCTTACTTATTTTTTTTTTATGAGCATTGAACTCAACTATTGATACTTTGCCATCCTTGTTTTCATCAACCCCTTTAAAAGCCGACATAGGGATTGAAAGCACAATAAACACGTTATTATCAACAAAATTCAGCGTACCGTGCTCTGCAACCATTAAATGTGCGTTTGCTAAATTTGGCATAATCAACAAACCCAAAGTAGTCATACTCAGTAGACCTCTTTTTGTATAAGGCATAACTTACTCCTAACTAAACTTCGCCTTTAACGCAGCGTTGAAAAAATGGGTAAGTGTCTGTTGCGTAGTAGTGGTATATCCCATCAGGAAACTCAGGCGTTACACCAACGCGGCCATTACATTCATCTAAATCACCAGAGCCTGCTACGTATTCCCAATCTTGTGCAAATGTACCTAACGGGTATATATCGGTAGAAGGGCGGTTTGCACTTTCGGTTGTTACCTGTTGATAGCTACCGGTCATTGCGGTTAGGGCTGAAGTTGCATCACTTGAGTCTGAATAGCCGTAACGTGCATATATAGGAAAGCAATCTGCTGCCCAGCCTATTAGAGTCATAGTGGTGCTATTGCCACCTCGCATTGCTACAAAGCCTTCTGGCATACCATGATAGTGATATGTGCCATCGGGTTGTACATGTGCATTGTTGTCGTCTGTTCCAAAACTAAACGTGTCTTGGCTTAGGGCTTCTATATTCCAGTTGCCGCTGTTGTCGCCTAAATCGCAATCGGTGCCAGAATCATCACAACTTCCGCCTGTACCAGCGTCTATTTTAATGCCATTAAGTACAACGCCTATCATTCCACGAGGACCACCAAGCATGGTTGCTTGTGTTGTTTCTATAGGCTCAAGTGTGTAGCTTTCATTTACTGATTGTTCAGAAATAGTATTTGGGTTATCAGCATTAGGGAATGTGCCTACTTCGTGATCGGGTATGCCATTAGCTACTAAGTCGCGTGTAGTTCCTGTGCATGACCAATCTGCTGCGCTGGTGGCTTGTACTGACTCTGATTCGTTATATTCACTGTAGCTATATTCACAAAGTACACTTTGGGTTGAACTGCTGGTACCTGTGCCATTATCTGTGGTGGTTTGTGATGAGCTTTCTGTAGTTGCTGAGCTATCAGCTATGCCTTCTCCACCTCCACATGCAACTAACGATGAAACAATTAAAGCAAGAGAAGTGAGCTTTAAAGCATTTATCCTATTTCGATTTTTATTATTAAGTGCGTATTGTTTCATTGCTGCCTACCTGATCAATTAAGTTACTCAAACAATAATCAGCAATTGTGCAAATAGTGTGTAAACAATGATGACAAATTAGCAATTATGTAAATAGGCGGAGTATTAAAGCTAAGTTGAGATTTAACTTTATGAGAATGTGTTTTATTTTAAAATTTCAAAAAGTTAAACTAATGCCAAAATAGCTAATATAAAAGGCTACCTAAATGGCTAAAATAAAACCTGTAGTAACGCTTCAAAGCCACGGCATTTACTCAAAGTGGGATAGTGAAAGTAAAACGTTGCCGCAAATAGAGCAATTTACAACAAATGTAATAGCTGAGGTAGATATTGAGTTTGGCTTAATCGTAAATATTAAAAAAGGTAAAGGCGAAAAGCTTCATTACTGTATTTACCATCCTGATATTCCAGGTAGTAACGGTGATGTAATGGACCCTTTTGAAGGCGATGTATACGTTAAAAACAGTAATTGGAACTTTTATTTAGGCGATACGCTTTGGTTGCCAATAGAAAATAAATTGGGTGATTGGCGTATGACGATTGAACTAAATGGAAAAATCATTGCTGATAAAACTTTTAATGTGGCATTAGAGGCAGAGCGCACCGAAACAGATTTTTGGAAAAACCGAGGATATTAATTGTTATTTATTGGCTATGTAACACGGAAATAATTGAAGTTAATGAGAAAATAGTCGAAGAGCTATTTATAAACAGCTCTTCAACCTTAAATTAGTAAGTTTTTAGTTACCCCAAGGGTTACTAGAATTAGAACGCTGTTTACGATCGCGAGCACGTTGCTTAGATTCTTTTTTCTCTACAATACGTTTAGCATCAACAAAACTAAGTTCACACGGCTCACCCGGTTTATGATCAGCTGGGATCACACGATCTCGTGGTGGTAATTCGTATTGAACATCATCAGGCTTAGGTAAGTTTTTAAGGCGGTAAAGGTAAAAGTTATCTACTTTTTCTTGTGCCCATTGTGTTTTACGTAAAAATTTAACCGCAGACTTAACATCAGGATTATTTTTAAAGCAGTTAAGTTGTAAATAAGCGTGTAGGAGTTCCCACCCGTATTGTTCAACCAGCTCTTCAACCACTTGTTCTAATTTTACGCCTTGCAGTGGGTTATTACTGAAAAGTTCTTGGTTGCTCATAGGTGTTGCCTCGTTATTAAAATACAAATTGCATTATAAATTTAATAACGAGGCTTTAACAGAGTAAATAGCTTAACTTTGGCAATTAACTACAACACGACCACGAATTTTACCTTCCATAAGTTGCTCTGCGTTATCGATTACGTGTTCGAGTGATATTTCTGTCGAAATTTTATCTAAATAATCAGCGCTTACTAATTTAGCTAAACGATCCCATGCTTCAATTCTGTCGGCTTTAGGGCGCATTACGCTATCAATCCCCATTAACGATATGCCACGTAATATGAATGGCGCAACAGACCCTGGTAAATCCATACCTTGTGCAAGTCCACAGGCGGTTACTACACCTCCATATTTTAATGATGCACATATATTTGCCAGTGTATGGCTACCTACAGAGTCTATTGCCCCTGCAAAGCGCTCTTTTTGCAGAGGCTTGCCTGGGTTTGATAGCTCATTTCTGTCAATTACGTGTTTAGCGCCTAACTCTATTAAGTACTCACTTTGATCTAATCGGCCCGTTGCTGCTGTTACATTAAACCCAAGTTGATTTAATAAATAAATAGCAAAGCTGCCTACGCCACCATTAGCACCAGTTACAAGTATCTCGCCAGATTCAGGCGTAATACCTTGTTTTTGAAGTGCTATAACACTTAGCATGGCGGTATAACCCGCAGTGCCTATTTGCATTGCTTGTTTTGGTGAAATACCTGCAGGCAAGGGGATTAGCCAATCGCTATTAAGTGCCGCTTTTTGAGCAAGTCCGCCCCAATGTTTTTCGCCTACACCAAAGCCATTTAATATTACGTTATCGCCGTTTTTAAATTCATCGCTGGTGGAATTTGTAACCGTACCCACTAAATCAATACCTGGCACCATAGGAAAACTACGTACAACGGGGCCTTTACCCGTAATAGCTAAACCATCTTTATAGTTAAGTGTGCTGTATAGCACGTCGATAGATACGTTTTCGTTTGGTAAATCACTATGTTCGATAGTTGATAATGAAGCGCTATAGTTATTATCTTCTTTATTAATAACAATGGCTTTAATTGGGTTACTCATGGGATATCCTTTTAGACCGATCGTCTTTTAATTGGTAAATAAAAACACATTAGGTTAATAATGCGCGTAAAAACATTTCTGTATACAAAGTAAGTGGAGTATTTGATTTTGTGAGCTTGGCGCGCATAACAGCACCTTCCCAACCTATCCAAAAGTACTCACTCATCAATTTTGTATTTACATGGCTTGCAATAGTGCCTTGTTGCTTAGCTTGGTTTAAGCAAACCTCTACATGGTTTTGCCAAGCGGTGTAGCTTTGCATTAATCTGGTTTTAAACTCTTCACTTAAATGGTTAAGCTCTTGATTTAAGTTACCGACTAAACAGCCACGTTTGTAATCGTATTTTTTCATCCCTTTAATTGCGCTTTGGGTAAAATTAACGATTCGCTCAAGTGGGGGAACATCTTCTTGCTGTAGGTAATGGGTAAGCTTGGCAATAAAATAACTGTCGTATGCATCAACTAACGCAATACCGTAGGCTTCTTTACTTTTAAAGTAATGATAAAAAGAGCCTTTAGGTACAGCTGCTTTTTTTAAAATAGTATCGAGCCCCGTGGCGCTAAAGCCAAACTCAGTTAATGTTTCTAGGCCCGTGCGAATAAGTAACGCTTTTGTATCGGCGTTTTCTCTGGCTATTTTAGGTGGGCGACCACGGCGTATTGGTGTTGATGTATTTTTGTTCATGAACTTATATTAGACCGATCGACTTTAAATAATCAAGTATAAATTTAAATTGTTTAAAAATAGTTCAAATTTAGGGGCGGGATACTAATTTAAAATTAATGAAATAAAAGTGTCACGATTACATTTTTGTTTGGAACTTAGTCAATATTAGTCGGTCACAATTAAAGCACATAAGTGCTTTTTAGCGATTATTAAATCGCCAATTTGTTTTTACGAACCGGTCAAATTAAATGTTGTATGACCACTTACTTTTTTAAATGTTAATTCATTTTTGCATCAGCAGCTTAGTTAAAGTCAAACAATTTAATTGCTTTTACAATTTGAATTTTACATTTTTATTAACTATTCATTAAATGTAGATTTCACTAATGCTACACAATATATAAATAAAAAGGTGAGGATATTACCGATGAAGAGACAGAAAAGAGATCGTTTAGAAAGAGCTCATTCTCAAGGTTTTAAAGCAGGTTTAGCAGGTCGCTCAAAAGAGCTATGCCCTTATCAACAAGTAGATCCAAAATCAGAGTGGTTAGGAGGTTGGCGTGAAGCGATTGAAAACCGCAACATGTACAAAACCTAAAATCAATAATCGAATTTAAGCAAAAAGGCCTCCACATTGGAGGCCTTTTTGTTTGTGCATTTAAAAATTAAAACGCACTAGTGTCTTGGAATAAGCCCACTTTTAAATCTTTTGCTTCGTAGATTACTCGGCCATCTACTTCTACAGTGCCATCAGCAACGCCCATAAACAATTTACGTTTAATTACGCGTTTCATTACAAGACGGTAAGTTACTTTTTTATTAGTTGGTAAAATTTGGCCAGTAAATTTAACTTCACCCACACCTAGCGCACGACCAAGACCAGGGCCACCAGACCAACCTAAGTAAAACCCAACTAGTTGCCACATAGCATCTAAGCCTAAACAACCTGGCATTACTGGGTCGCCTTTAAAATGACAATCGAAAAACCAAAGGCTAGGGTCAATATCAAGCTCAGCAACAATTTCGCCTTTACCATGAATACCGCCATCAGCAGTAATAGAGGTAATGCGATCCATCATTAACATGTTGTCACTTGGTAAACGGCAGTTACCTTCACCAAACATTTCACCTTGACCACACAGGATCAACTCTTCTTTTGTATAGCTATTTTTAGGTTCCATAACACTTATCTTCGCTTAGAAATTGCCAAGTACTTTAGCGTACACTTGTACGCTAAACAACTCGGAGCAGTTAAAAAATCAAAATATTGCATATTAAATCATCAATCAATCAACGCGATTGGTTTTTGCACTATAAAACCGCGCAATTACAATCAGAAATCATTATAATTAACGCTGTCTTATAACCAGTCTAAAGGAAGTTTATGATCCTTTTTGTTAACTCACTAACTGTGATTGATTTTTCTTACTTATGTAACAAACGCGGCGCCGTTGGCGAGAGCTGGATTGTTGATTTAACTTTGCACGGTAAACTTAACGAAGAGTCTATGGTTTTAGACTTTGGTTTAGTTAAAAAGCAAATTAAAGGCATTATAGATGAGTGTATTGATCACCGATTAGCAATTCCTACGGGCCTTAATGGCACTGTATCTGAATTTGACGAGCATAAAACACTCGACTGTACATTTGGTGAAAACAACCACTTAGCTATGAGTGCTCCTCATCAAGCTTATTGCATGATTAACGCAGACGAAGTAACGGTTGAATCGGTTACTGAATTTTTAATTGCGACTATTTTACCGAAGCTACCAGATAACATTGAAAAAATTGAGCTGTCTCTTAAGCCTGAGCACAGCCAAAGCTTTTACTATCATTACAGCCATGGCCTTAAAAAGCATGACGGTAATTGCCAACGTATTATTCATGGGCATCGTTCTCAAATTGGTATTAGCCTAGATGGCATCTCTATGCCGCGCTTGCAAAAAGAATGGTCTCAAAAGTGGGAAGATATTTACTTAGCCACCAGTGAAGATCAAATTAACGCACCTGATTTAAAACACATAACAGCCAAAGCGGGTGATGTATGTTTTGCTTATACATCGGCACAAGGCTATTTTGAAATGGCGATTAGCGAATCTCGTTGCGACATTTTACCAGTAGACACCACTGTAGAATGTATTGCTGAACATGTTGCTGGCCAAATTAAAGCCCAATACCCAGAAAAAGCAGTAAAAGTAACCGCTTATGAAGGGGTTGGAAAAGGATCGATTAGCTATGTTTAAAACACTTTTAGCAACAGCGCTTTTTGCCTCTGCTAGCTTTAGTGCTATGGCGCTTGAGTTAAAAGGGCATTTAACACAAGGCGGTTTAGTTACTGGAAAGCTAGAAAACGCTAAATCAGTAAGCTTAGATGGCAAAAGCTTAAAACTTTCGCCAAATGGTGACTTTGTATTTGGTTTTGGGCGTGACGCTGAAACGACTCATACTTTAAAATGGGTAGATAACACGGGTAAATCGCATTCTCAGCCGCTAGCCATAACTAAGCGTGAATATGAAATTGATAAAATTACCGGCGTGGCTAAGAAGTATGTTTCACCGGCAAAAGAAGTCAGTGCACGTATAAGCCGCGAAGCAGTTGCTGTTCGTAAAGCGAGAGAAGTAGACTCTGATTTACTGTACTTTTTAGACCCTGTGTTAAAGCCTGCAGAAGGGCGTATATCGGGTGTTTATGGCAGCCAGCGTTATTTTAATGGCGAGCCTCGTCGTCCGCACTTTGGCTTAGACATCGCTAATAAAACAGGTTCTCCTGTTTACGCGCCAATTAGTGGTACCGTGGTATTTTCTGAACCTGATTTATACTACTCAGGCGGTACATTAATTATTGATCATGGCCATGGTATTACCTCAACTTACATTCATTTAAGTAAGCTTGATGTAAAAGTGGGTGACAAAATTAAGCAAGGTAACAAAGTGGCTGAAATTGGTGCAACAGGGCGTGTAACGGGTCCTCACCTAGATTGGCGTTTTAACTGGAAAGGCGAACGCCTTGATCCTGCATTACTAATGCAAGATACATTAGCAAACAAAAAGTAGAGATTATGACTGACGTAAATCGCGATGCAATAATTGCTCAGCGTATTGAAGACTCAACCACATCGGTAACTAAAACTGTGTTTCCAGGGCGTACCAATCATCACAATACTTTATTTGGTGGTGATGCACTGGCGTGGATGGATGAAGTGGCATTTATAGCAGCTACTCGTTTTTGTCGTAAACCTTTGGTTACCATATCTTCCGATAGAGTTGATTTTAAAGAAGCCATACCAGCAGGTACTTTTGCAGAGTTAATAGCTAAAGTAGTGCATGTAGGTAACACCAGCTTAAAAGTTGACGTAGATATATTATTAGAAACTATGCACAGAGATGATAAGCACTCTGCCATTAGTGGTAGCTTTACGTTTGTTGCAGTCGATGATAACCACAGACCGACTCCGGTAGTATGCGACAAAATGATTTATGGTTTTGATTAATTTAAAGCTTTAAATATGCGGTAAAGTAAATTTATATAAGCACCTTAATTGGTGCTTATATAAAACCCCTGAAAGAACACATCATACTAAATGTTCATTAAATATAACCTCAACAACAGAGTTAATATTAACTAAAAAAATAATCAAACTGGGGGGAAATTGATAGGGATAAGAATTGTTAGAACCAAAAAGGCATGCTTTAAACATACCTTTTTGGTTATCTTCAGCTTTTAATTAAATTTTTTAATACTTACATGAATACTACTTATACCAATCTGCTTATATATGGGGTCTATTTAACGTTAAGAAAATTACGCTAGAACTAGGCAAAAGTTTTTATATTTAGTTGTTCTAAATAAAAAACTTTTAACGACGTTATAGTGCAATTTAATTCGTTAAATTGATCAAAGATTTATGCAGGTTGGTATTAAAGCACCATTGCAGCAATCCAGCCAAATATCAGCAGTGGAATGTTAAAGTGAATAAACGTTGGAATAACAGAGTCTCTAATATGGTCGTGCTGGCCATCTGCATTTAAACCTGACGTTGGGCCAAGCGTTGAGTCTGAAGCAGGGGAGCCTGCATCACCTAAAGCGCCCGCAGTACCAACAAGTGCAGCGGTAGCCATAACAGAAAACCCGAGGTCTAAACACAAAGGAACAAACAAAGTTGCAATAATAGGCACTGTTGAAAACGAACTACCAATTCCCATTGTAATTAATAACCCGACTAACAAAATAACACCGGCGGCCAAAGGTTTATTACCATCTAAAAGGGCGGCTGTGCTGTGTACTAAGCTCGCTACGTCGCCAGTGGCCTGCATAACTGATGCAAAGCCTTGTGCCGATATCATAATAAAACCAATCATCGCCATCATCGCAACGCCTTTACTAAATACGTCGCCGTTTTCTTCCCACTTAACTACACCAAATACACTAAATATCATTACACCTACTAAACCGCCTAAAATCATTGAGCCACTTAGGTTTTGTGCAACAAGTGAGGCAAGTACCGCACATAGCCCTACAATCATTACTTTTTTAGGGTTTTCTACCTCAGCCGATTTACTCTGAGTAGTTAATGGGAGCTCGGTGTATTCGCGGCGTTTTTTGTAGGTAATAAATACCGCAATAAGTAACCCAATAAACATACCTAATGCAGGAATTATCATCGCCACAGGGACTTGGGTATTTACAATGTCTAGGCCGTTATCAACTAGGTTTTTGTGCAAAATAGAATATAAGTAAATACCCCCAAAACCATAAGGCAGCACCATGTAAGAAGTTGCTAATCCAAATGTTAAAATACACGCTATAGCACGCCTGTCTAACCCTAACTGATTAAAAACAACGAGCAACGGTGGAATTAAAATAGGAATAAACGCTATATGTACGGGTACTAAGTTTTGCGAAGAAATCGCACAACCTAAAATAATTAATAAAATGAAGTAACTTAAAAACGTTTCATTCCCGCTGCCTTTAGCATTTACTTTAGCAAGTAACTTATCAGCGAGAATGCGTGTTAAACCCGACTTAGAAATAGCAACGGCAAATGCACCGAGCATGGCATAACTTAGTGCAATTTCAGCTCCGGCAGAAAGGCCAGAATTAAATGCATCAACACTTTCTTTTATACCCAAGCCTGCGGTTAAACCAGCAACTAAAGCACTTATGATCATGGCAACAATGACGTTAACGCGAGCCAGAGATAGCCCGAGCATTAAAATAACGCCTATAACAACAGCATTCATAGTATTCTCTATTTGGAAATTTTAATTAATTTTATCAGATCTTTAGCCTGAGTTTTACGCTCTTTCGTAAAAGGTTTTTTACCATAGCGTACTTGGTTAAATAACTGACGAAATGTGTTTATAGATTGTGCAGAACGAGGGGATTTGTCAGCAAAAAAATGTAACTGCTGACTCGGTGTTAAATTATCGGGTGTATTTATTTTTTGTTTTTTCGCCCATGCTTTTACTTCATAAAACTCTTTAACCATAGGCGCTAATTTAGCCGGGCGTTTTGGTAAGTTTAAATAAACAAAATAACCGACAAAACAAAAACCAGCTGTTAGTAAAACCATTAATGGTACAAGCCAAATGTTTTTACTACCAAAAATTGATTTTAAAAAATCATTTTGTTTTTCTTCGTCAAAACCAAGTACCCAGCTAGACCATTGATAATCGAGATTTTCAAGTTCCAACCTTAACCAGTTAATAGCGGGGAAATTACTTAAACTCACTAAACCAAAATCAAGATTACTTTTAAATTCGTCATTCAGCTCTTCGTTTTGCGAAAGCGAGCCATTTAAACGCTCAGGTGCAACAACGACGGTTGCATCAAAAATAACCCAACCTTCGTTTTGTAAATATACTTCTACCCATGCATGTGCGTCGTACTGGCGAACTGTTAGTGTATTATTATCTTGGTTTAATTCACCGCCTAAATAACCACTTACTAATCGAGCGGGTATCCCTGCGGTTCTAAATATGTACACAGCGGCGCTTGCATAATGGCCACAAAAGCCACGTTGGTTATCAAATAAAAATTGATCAATGGTGTTATCGCCGCTCATAGGAGTGGGTGTTAACGTGTAAGTAAATCCCGTACCTGCAAAGTATTGTAATAAGGTATTGTAAAAATCGCGGTCAGAGTGTGTATCTTGCTTTAAGTTTTTAGCAAGTGATGATGTTTTTACATTCTTTTTATAAGCGAGGTATTTGTAGCGTTTTTCTTCAAATTCGCCAAGCGGTAAAGCTGTGAAGTTAAAGCTATTTACATCGTATTGTAAGTTTTTAGCTTGGCGACTTTTTTTACGCAATAAACCTAGCGAATTACCTTCAACATTTGGTGAGTTACTACTGGAATACGCTAAACCATAGAGCCATTTTTGTGTAGCAGGCTCTGTAATAACTGAGTAGCTTGCAATAAGTTGCTCATCATTTTCGCTCTGGGTATTTGTTTTTAGATTATTATATTTTAAAAAGTCAGACGTAAGCCACGCATTGCCATTAAACTCATCATGAACGATTGCTCGCCAATAATAAGGCGCTACAGGTTTTTCTTCATTAAATTTAGCTCTAAACACAAGCTCGTCAGAATTTGAAAGCTTTGCAATATCGAATGGATCGACTTGTTCAGAAAGCCCTGTTTTTGCAAGTTTAGGCCCAGGAAGCTGCCAAAAGGCGGGCATTTTTGGTAAAAAAAGCAGTAAAAATATAGCTAAAGGAAGCGCTAAAAGTAGCAATTTACCACTTTGCTTAGAGGCGATTTTTAAATTATGTTTGGATTCGAGTAGGCCAAGTACTGCAAAGTTTAATATGTATAAACCACTTACAGTTAAAGTCGTTAAAATACTTTGGTTAAATAAATACACCGATGAGAGTGAAAAAAACGTAAGCGTTGTAATTACATGATAGTGTTTTTTGGTTTTAGCCTGTAGTAGCTTAAATAAACTAGCAAGTAGCAGCATGGCCACAAATAAAATAACCGTATCCGACATGCCTACTGTGTAGAGCATTAAACCTAGTGACACACCTGCGAGTATATTTGCCAGCCAAGCATTTGGCTTTGGTTTATTACTCAGCGTTATGTAAAAGTTCCATGCACAAATGAGTGTAAGTACACCAACAAAAACAAGCGGTAAATGTGATACAAAAAATACAATTAAACTTGAATATATAAAAGACAGTGAATAATTTATTACTTTTTCGTTTTTAAGTATGTCCATTACACATCACCATTAAATGAGCATAATAATTCTAAGCATTGCTGCTTATGTTGCTGTCCGGTATTTGTATTTATTGTTTTACTCGGTAGTTTTAACATAAAAGGGGTATTTTTTTCGGTTGCTTCACACAATAAAAAGCATAACTGGCTTAAACGTTGTTCTGTATCCCCATTCATCAACGTAAAATCGAGAAGCGCATTCGCTGTTTTAAAGTCTACAAACTCTTTAACTAACAACTGCTGTGTTTTTGCGTAATGCTTCCACGACACTCTTTGCAAGCCCATCTCAGGTAAGTGTGGGATTAACGACTCAAACTCTTCGCTACCAGATTGGGAAGAAATACCTTTATCGGCTTGCTCATCAAGCATAGAAACATGCGTATCACTGTGAACTTGTTCAGGCGACGGGTATACAAAAACATCTGTTTGTAATTGAATGTAGCTCCAAACAGTTATTAAACCAAAGGGATAGTTACTCGCTATTTTAATACGTTGCACTGAGTACTTACCCCGTGAGCTGTAGGGTAAGTGGAGTGTAAGTAACTGAGTCTTACTATCAACTTCGTCGGTATGTTTGTGAATTTGCTCATTACCTTGATATGTTAAATTAATAGATTGGGTAACAGAAGGGCTTTGTAATTCAAATACAATACTCGGTTTTTGAGGTGCGTAGCTGTTAAATGCATCTTTAAATTTAACCGTTAAGCCTTTAGCGTTACTGTAGCCCATTAATACAGCAATAATCATCACCACAAACATAAGATAAGACATTATTAAAATTAAGTTATTTTGATAATTAATGCCCATTACAAAGTTTAAAATAGCCACAATTACAAAGTACCAACCAAGGGATGATGGCAATACATAAATTGTTCTGTGTTCAAGTGTAATTGAGTTTTTTAAATGCTTATTTTTTAATAATTTATTAAATACACTTTGCTTAAATGACTTAAATAAAGAAGGGCGTTTAACTATTTTTTTTGGCATAAAAGTTTATACCGGAACTAAAACGTTTTTTAAAATATCGTTTACTTGCGCTTCACCTGACTCATTATGCAAACCTAATCGATGCTGACAGACACTTGCAAATACGGCTTGAACATCTTCTGGCATTACAAAATCACGACCATCAATAAAGGCCCACGACCTAGCCGCTTTAGCCAGAGCCATACTGGCACGCGGTGATAACGATGCTGCAAAAGCGTTGCTTGTGCGTGTGTAATTAACAAGCTCTATAATGTAGTCAATAATCGGGCTACTCAAAGTAATTTGGCTTATCTGGGTTTGAATTGCCGCTAACTCTTGTTGGTTAATACGCTTAGGTAATTGGCTGTAATCTCGTTTTTGCATATTCAAAATTAAGCGTTTTTCGGCTTCTTTGGGTGGAAAACCTAAGCTAATACGCATTAAAAAACGGTCTAATTGCGACTCAGGTAACGGGTAGGTACCTGATTGGTAAAGCGGGTTTTGTGTTGCAATCACAAAAAATGGATTTGGCAGCGTATATTTTTTTCCATCAACTGTTACTTGTTGCTCTTCCATTGCTTCAAGCAACGCACTTTGTGTTTTGGGTCCTGCGCGGTTTATTTCATCAGCTAAAACAACTTGGCTAAAAATAGGGCCTTTATGAAACGTAAAACTGTGCTCGGTAGAGTTAAACACATTAGTACCCAGAATATCAGCAGGAAGAAGATCACTGGTAAATTGTATACGCTGATACGATAAACCTAACACAGCTGACAATGCATGAGAAAGAGTGGTTTTTCCCATACCTGGCAAATCTTCAATGAGTAAATGCCCTTCGCTAAATAAGCATGTAAGTGCCAGTTTTATTTGCTGTTGTTTACCAAATATAACAGTCGAAAGATCTTCTATAATCGCAGTAACAGTACTATGCATGCTAACCTTATTATTATTCTATTATTTCAAGACGCTTCATTACAGTGTCTACTTTTTTTGTGTTGAAAGGTTTTGCAATAAAGCCTTTAGCGCCCATTTCCCACGTGTTTTGTACATTTTCGAGACTATTGTGGCCAGAGCACATAACAACATGAGTGTGCGGGTAAGCACTATTAATGTATTCCAATATATCTGCACCGTTAGAGTCAGGTAAATCTACATCTACAAATATTACGCCTGGCGGTTTATTGTTCATAATAGGTTTAGCAGAGCTAAAATCAGCGCTTTCTAATATATCTTCAAACCCTAAATCAGTTAAAATTTGGTTTAGATAATCACGAATTTCCTTAACGTCATCAATAATGAGGATGGGCTCTAGCGGGCGAACAAATTCCATATGTAGGTTACTTCTATTTTGAATACATCTAAGTGCTTTAATACTAAGCTAACCCCATCATAAGCTCAAGAACGTTACTTAAAAAACACTAATAAATAAACTGTTTATAGGTTTGCCCAACAACCTATTTTTAAAGGATTACCTGCTTTTATATCTTCTACTAACTTATATTTTCATTAATTGTATTGAACAATAATGACGTATATACGATAAATCCCTTAATCATACACTTTATTTCCTCAAAATTTGATGTAACAAATTTGCTACTTAACTTATTGATTCAAAAATATTTACATATGAATCCGATTTTTTGTAAACGTTTTGTAATAAAAAAGCGTTGACCTTCTAAATTCACTCTGTGATTATGCTCACCAGATGGGCTTATGCTCACAAGTGCAATTTCATTATCTATTTAATGTTTTGCTCAGCCAGCCTCATCTACACACACTGAATTAATACCAATTTCATTAAATGAATATGCAATTTAATAAAGTTGGCATCACACACCACACTAAATAAAGAGCTTATTATGTTGAATAATAAAAAGACTAAATTTGCAATTTCTCTCATAGCGGCAGCTATGGCTACATCGGCTCCAGCACAGGCTGATATTTCTGAATATTTAGATCGCGTTGACGTAGACTTTTTACTAATGCAAAACTTTCAGTCAATTCAAGCTAAAGACGGCGCATTTCGTCCAGAAGATGAAGAACAAGAATCAGGATTTGGCCGTATTAGAGCTAATCTAATGCTTAAATTTCATATTAACGAGTTCATCACTGCCGATATAGATATTGCAGAAGAGCCTAATGACTTTGGTGGCGAAGATCGTGACTTTTCATTTCACAACGATTTTGCAGGTGTTGAATTTGACTTACTAGGTCTTTATGGCACACCAAAAGAAAACGCAAATTTAACACTGCGTTTAGGTAACATTGGTGGCTCGCCTTTTCAATTTAAAGGTTTTCAAGACGGCGCAGATAACCAAAATAATGCACTTATTGGTAATGGTATTACCGATTACGCAACCGCAGAAAACGGCGCACAGCTAAGTTACAGCGAAACTTTCGAAAGTGGTGTAGTACGTGCTTATAATGTTACAGGTCACATTACGACTTCTAGTTTTGGTGAAGCGTTTCAAGAAGACAGAGGTTATAACTACCGACTTCAAGGTACTCTAGAATTTGAAGGTGGCTTTAAAGCAGGCTTAAACTTATTAAAGGCCAATCAAGGCGACCAGTTACGTTTTGAAAATGGCGTAGCCAGTCTTGATGGTGTAACCACAACAAACTATCGCTTTGGCGATGGTGAAAACTATAATTTCTCGGCGTCACCTTCAAACGAGCGTGACACTCATGTTGGCGCAATGCCAGGGCTTGAGCAATCAATCATCCAGCTTAACTTAGCTTATCAACCATCTGATGAAACTAGTCTAATTTTTATGGTTGGTAAATCGTCTGATGACTACACGTTCGCAGATGCCGCTGGTAATGCAGTTGCCGGTATTACCTACTTTGGTACAAACGGCATAGCTGATGAGAATGGCACTACTTTTGATTCAAACAGTGTAATAGAAGGCGACTCATCGGTTGAGTACTTCGTGTTTGAAGCACAACAATATCTAATCCCTAAAAAGCTATATGTAGCGGCTCGTTATGCAGAAGCCGAAAACACTTCCGACTTAATTGAACAAACAGACAACACAGTAGAGCGTATTCAAGTAGCCGCAGGTTACTGGTTTAACGATAAAACGCTTTTAAAAGTTGAGTATGTTAACCAAGAAGAAGGTGTTAATTCGGGCGGCCAAATCGGTAAAGGATTTGACGGCTTCACTTCTGAAATATCTGTTAAATTTTAAATCATTATCCAACTAGTCTAACTATTTAAACAAAGGACCTAAAAAGGCACTTTGCGGGCAGTTTTATGCGTTAAAACTGCCATAAATAGAATTGGCAATAGATTGAAATTTAATAGCACTTGTTAAAACATAACGTGTATGGGGAATACCCGATGAAAAATAAATTAATTATGCTCGCGTGTGGCTTTATAAGCATGGGCGCTGCGGCAAAAGAAACAATTACAATAGCGACTGTTAACAACGGTGACATGATCACCATGAAAGAATTAAGTAGTGACTTTACCAGCCAAAACCCTGATATAGACCTAAAATGGGTTACTCTAGAGGAAAACATTCTTCGCCAACGTGTCACTACCGATGTTGCAACAAAAGGCGGCCAATACGATGTTATGACCATAGGTACTTATGAAGTACCTATTTGGGGCAAGCAAAATTGGCTAAAAGAGCTGGATAATTTAGGTGAAAACTACGATTTAGACGATTTAATACCTGCAATCCGAAGCGGTTTAACGATTAACGACAAGCTTTACGCAGCCCCATTTTATGGCGAAAGCTCAATGGTTATGTACCGCACTGACTTAATGGGAAAAGCAGGGCTAACTATGCCTAAAGCCCCAACATGGGACTTTATACGCAAAGCTGCTAAAGCGATGACAGATAAAAAAGAAGGTGTTTATGGCCTTTGTTTACGCGGTAAAGCAGGTTGGGGCGAAAACGTTGCGCTTATTACATCAATGGCTAATTCGTTTGGTGCTCGTTGGTTTGATGAAAACTGGAAGCCACAGTTTAATACCCCAGAGTGGGAAAATACCCTTCAGTATTATGTCGATGTGATGAAAGAATCTGGTCCTGCTGGTTCATCTGCAAATGGTTTTAATGAAAACCTTGCACTATTTCAAACCGGAAAATGTGGTATTTGGATTGATGCAACCGTTGCAGGCGCATTTGTTACTAACAAAAAAGACTCAGAAGTTGCCGATAAAGTAGGGTTTGCACTTGCACCAGATAACGGCCTAGGTAAACGCTGTAACTGGTTATGGTCTTGGACTTTAGCCGTGCCGGCAAGCAGCAAAAAACCAGATGCCGCAATGAAATTTATTAGCTGGGCAACATCTAAAGAATACACTCAACTTGTAGCCGACAAAAAAGGTTGGGCAAAAGTACCGCCAGGTACACGTAAATCACTTTACAGTAATCAAAAGTACATGGACGCAGCACCGTTTGCACAAATTACCTTAGATTCTATTCAATCTGCAGATCCTAAAAATCCAACCGTTAAACCGGTGCCTTATGTAGGTATTCAGTTTGTTGCTATTCCTGAGTTTCAAGGAATTGGTACAGCTGTTGGGCAACAATTTTCAGCAGCATTAACTGGCCAAATGACCGTTAAGCAAGCGCTTAGTACGTCTCAGCACCTTGTTGAGCGAACAATGCGTAAAGCTCGCTATCCAAAATAGCATGTAATGGGCGGGTAAGTGCTCAAACTTACCCAATATTTTATGTCAATTCTATTTACTTGTTAGTTATAAACGCTATCAAGGGTTTCTGATTTTCACTTGATAGTTAACAAGTAAATAGAATTGGCTTTTTTAAGGTCACCTTTATGGCAACAACTAACTCGCGCACGCTTGCTCGGTTTATGCTTCTTCCTAGTGTAATTTTATTACTTGCTTGGATGATAGTTCCGCTGTGTATGACACTGTATTTCTCATTTATTGATTACAACTTACTCGTTCCAGGGGATAAAGAGTTTATAGGCTTTTTAAACTATGAATTTTTCCTAACTGATCCGGCTTTTTTTGAATCATTTTTTAACACGCTTTACCTAGTAACTGGGGTTTTACTTATCACTATTTGTGGTGGTATTGGCTTAGCTATTTTACTAGACCAAGCAATATGGGGACGAAATTACGTTCGCATTATGGTACTAGCCCCATTTTTTGTAATGCCAACTGTGTCGGCATTGGTATGGAAAAACATGCTAATGAACCTAGTTAATGGCTTATTTGCACATTTCGCGATTTGGCTTGGCTTTGAACCTATCGACTTTTTTGCTCAAATGCCGTTATTTTCAATCATCATAATTGTGTCTTGGCAGTGGTTACCATTTGCAGCATTAATACTGCTAACAGCAATACAATCATTAGACCGTGAACAATTAGAAGCGGCTGACTTGGACGGAGCAGGCCCATTTAGTAAGTTTTTTTACATCGTTTTGCCGCATTTATCGCGCGCTGTAACTGCGGTTATTTTAATCGAAACTATATTTTTACTGTCAATTTTTGCTGAAATATTAGTTACAACCAGCGGTGGTCCTGGTTATTCGTCAACCAATATAACGTACTTAATTTACACGCAATCACTACTTCAATTTGATGTAGGTGGCGGTTCGGCAGGGGGCATAGTTGCAGTTATTATTGCAAATATAGTCGCTATATTTTTAATGCGCTTAATTGGCAAAAACTTGGAGGGTTAATTATGACTATAAAAGATAGCCGTCGTTCCAAACTAATTTATACCATTGCTGCATGGACAATAAGCGGCATGATTTTCTTTCCAATTTTATGGACGTTAATCACCAGCTTTAAAACGGAAGCTGAAGCAATATCGGCAAGCCCAAGCTTATATGCATTCGATTGGACACTCGAAAACTACCGCGATGTACTGTCACGTTCGCCATACTTTACCCATTTTTGGAACTCTGTAGTTATATCACTAGGTTCAAGTTTACTGGGTTTATTAATTGCTGTACCTGCAGCTTGGTCTATGGCTTTTGTACAAACTAAAAAAACAAAGCATTTATTAATGTGGATGCTTTCAACCAAAATGTTACCGCCAGTAGGGGTGCTTATTCCGATTTATTTATTGTTTCGTGACTTTGCGCTACTCGATACAAAATTAGGTTTAGTAATTGTAATGACACTCATTAACTTACCAATAATGGTATGGATGCTTTACACCTACTTTAGAGAAATACCAAACGAAATACTTGAAGCTTCACGTATGGATGGCGCAACAATTGGTGAAGAAATATTCCATGTTTTATTGCCAATAGCCTTACCAGGTATAGCCTCAACGCTATTACTCAATGTTATTTTGTCGTGGAACGAAGCGTTTTGGACACTTATTTTGACCGCTGCAAATGCTGCACCTTTAACGGCATTTATTGCCAGTTACTCAAGCCCTGAGGGGTTATTTTACGCTAAGTTATCGGCAGCATCTGCCATGGCCATTGTGCCAATTTTAATACTTGGTTGGTTTAGTCAAAAACAATTAGTGCGTGGATTAAGTTTCGGCGCAGTAAAATAGGAGAATACATATGGGCAGCATCACACTAAAACAAGTCACTAAAAACTTTGATGAAGTTAACGTAATTAAACCGCTCGACTTAGAAATTAAAGACGGTGAGTTCATCGTTTTTGTCGGTCCGTCGGGCTGTGGTAAATCTACATTACTTCGTATGATCGCAGGTCTTGAAGATACCACCAGTGGCAATATAGAAATTGATGGCATTGACGCTACAAAAACACCGCCTGCAAAAAGAGGCTTAGCAATGGTGTTTCAATCCTACGCGTTGTATCCGCATATGACAGTGCGTAACAATATTGCTTTTCCTTTAAAAAGAGCCAAGGTAAGCCCTGCAGAAATCGAAAGTAAAATTGCTAACGCCGCTAAAATTCTTAATTTGACCGATTATTTAGACCGAAAGCCTGGGCAATTGTCGGGCGGTCAGCGCCAGCGTGTAGCGATAGGGCGCGCAATTGTACGCCAACCATCGGCATTTTTATTTGATGAACCACTTTCAAATCTAGATGCGTCACTACGTGTAAATATGCGTTTAGAAATATCTGAATTACATAAAAGTTTATCTACAACAATGGTTTACGTTACACACGATCAGGTTGAAGCCATGACAATGGCAGATAGAATCGCGGTATTCAATGCCGGTATTATTGAACAAGTAGGCACACCTTTAGAGCTTTATAAAAACCCTGTAAACAAATTTGTAGCTGGTTTTATTGGTTCGCCAAAAATGAATTTTATAGGTGCTCCAAAAAATGAAGATGCGAATGTTAGTTGTATTGGTATACGACCAGAGCATATAACACTCTCTACTGAGCAAGGTACTTGGGCTGGAACTGTAGGTGTAATTGAGCATTTAGGATCGGAGAGCTTTTTACATATAAATATTGAAGGCAAAGGTACCGTAACAGTAAAAGCAGATGGTGATTGCCCATTAAAATATGGCGACAGTATTTACCTAAGCGCACCGGCAGATAAAGTATTAAAGTTTGATAATACCGGTTTAACTATTCGCTAAAGCCAATTTTTAATTACCTTAAATAGCACCTTTATAAAGGTGCTATTAACTAAATTCTAATTACATAATCCTATGAAACCTAGGTATTTTTTATTAAGGAATGGTATATTTACAATTATAAATAACAAAAACGTTATTGATAAATAGATATTCCAAAATTAATAAAATAATTTATATAGCAGCACATATAATTAAAATTATGTAATGAAAATAAGGATTTAGTTTTCCTTATATTTTAAGAGGTTTACGTGGTAAAGCTATCAAATACAGAAATTAGAAAGCTAGATGATGCAGCTAGAGCAGGGTGGTTATATTATGTTGGCGGTAACACACAAGATGAAATTGCTAAAAAGCTAAATATATCTCGTCAATCTGCACAAAGAATGGTCGCATTATCTGTGAGCCAAGGATTAATTAAAGTTAGACTTGACCACCCGATTGCCAAATGTATGGATTTGGCCGAAAAATTAAAAAGCCGTTTTGGGTTAGATTCGTGTGAAGTTGTACCGAGCGATCCCTCAGAACCATCGTCTACATTAGGTTTAGCTCAAGCTGGCGCGGCTGAAATAGAACGTCATTTAAAATCAGAACAACCCAAAGTACTTGCTATGGGAACCGGTCGAGTTTTACGTTCATGTGTGGATGAGCTAAGAACCGTTGATTGTCCGCAACATAAAATTGTAGCAATGCTAGGTAATATGGCTTTGGATGGATCGGCTTCACCTTATGATGTTGTAGTAAGAATGGCCGAACACACCAATGCAAAACATTACCCAATGCCATTGCCAGTTTTACCAAGAAGTATTGAAGAAAAAGAACAGTTACATGCACAACAAAATATTACCGGTAATTTAAAACTCGCTAAAGATGCCGATGTAACATTTGTGGGTATTGGTAGCTTAGGTGAAAAGTCGCCATTACATATAGATGGTTTTATTGATGCGCAAGAACTTAAAGAGTTACAAGATCTTGGTGCTGTTGGTGAAATGATTAGTTGGGTGTTTGATAAAAACGGTAAGCTTTTAGATTGCACAGTTAATCAGCGTGTAGCAAGTACGCCATTAAAAACAAATGCTAACAAACAGATTTATGCGATAGCTGCTGGCGAAGAAAAAGTGTTAGCCATTTTGGGCGCAGTAAGGTCAAACATGATCAGTGGATTAATTACTAACGAATATACAGCTGAGCGTTTATTAAGTATTGATTAAACAAATTGATAAATAAAGTATCTGTATTAGTAATATCTGTTATTGTAATAAAATCACTTAATGTCCGATACCGTCTAGTATTGGACATAGTAAGGGCGCACTTAAGCGCTCTTTCTATATACACATTAACTACCTATAATTTATATTATGTTAAATACAGTCGAACCCGCCATTATGACGCTATAACCCTTTAGAGTGATAAAGTTGGCCTTACGTGTTGTTTTTACACGTTTTCCCCTACAACCGCTCAATCAATAAAATTAATTGAAGTCGGTTTATCAATCTAAAAAAATCATAGTTAATAATGGAATTATTATGACAAATTTTAAAAACATGCTTTTTCGCGCTGGCTTTATGAACTTCGGCAAACTAGACCGCCGCGCCACTATGGATTTTTTATACATCAAATCTGAACGCACTTTAGAGCGCTGGATAAAAGACAATAACCCATGCCCGCGCGCTGTGGTCATGCTTGAGCAACGCATTAATGGCGGTATGTCACTGCATAAAGATTGGGATGGTTATTATATTTGCCGTGAAGGTTATTTGTGGACACCGCGCGGCCATCGTTATGACGCGGCGTATCTAAACAAGATAGACTTTCTGCAGAAATCTGTACGTTACAATGAAAGCCACGTTCAAGCCTTGCAAAACAAAATTGATTACTTACATGAATTAGTTGAAGCCAGCGCCACCCTAAAAACTATCGGTAATGATTTAATCAAACTTTCGGACCAACTAACTATCAAAGACATTGTTTTGAAATATGGTGATAAAAAAAGCGCGTAACGAATTTTTGATTTAACCAGGAGCAATGCTATATAAAAAAAAAGGCTCCTGCAGGAGCCTTTTTTAATTACTTATATTCAGCATATTTAGTTTTATTACTTCGTTTTCTATTACACCCACTTTTGCTACTAGCTCGTTATGGCTTTTAACTTGCATTTCTAGCCCGTACTTTAAATACGTTATATGAACCTTTAGCGCAGCAACTACAGCAACGGCACTTGTTGCGCCTGTTAGTATGGCGGTTAGTGCAATTTTTATTATTACATCATCCATTTTTTACCCGCCTAAATTGCCCGATAAACTGAGGGACAATGTTTTTTAAACTCGCAATGCCCCATACACCGCCGTTAATTGCTATCCATGTTTGAACCAACCACGGCGGCACACCTTCAAGATTTTTAAATATTTGCGCGCCATGTTCAGGAGACACGACAGTAATTAAAATCGGTGCGGTAAACATGCAATAACTAAAAAACCGAAGTCCTTTATCTTTATCTTGAAGTGATGCCATTTCCCAATTGTGGTTATAGTCTTTTTCTGACTGCGCCAACCTCGCTTGGTTATTTATTACGGCCATATCTCGGTTATGCTCCGCGCTTGCTTTTGCAGCGCGGTTTTTTAGCCATGTATCAACGGGTTTAAATAACAAGGATAACCATTGCATAGCATTACCCCTTTTTAACAGTCTGTATTGAATCAGCATCAACAAGGCCATTCAATAAAGGTCGGTACTGGTTTTTTAATCGCTTATCAGAATCAAAGATTTCATCTAAAAAAACCTTATGCGCTGGGTGCAATTTTTCTATTGCATCAAACCAAACCAAGTTATTCACCTTTAGTGTGTAATCCAGCTTTTCAGAGTTGAGAAAAAACCCCGCGTTTGGATATTTAATATCACCACTGTTATTTATGGCAAATTGGACTTGTGCTAAAAAGTTACCGATTGGCTTAGTGATTGCCTTTGATTTCTCATCAACCTGTTTATAAAAATAAACACCAACACCCGCAGCCAGTAACCACACAAAGTTTTTAGTTAAAAAATTACCCATAGTAACCCCACTCGAACCCCGATTTAATTTCATCAAATGTATACGGGTTTTGCCCATTTTCCATTTGCACCATTGCAGAAATTACCGCAGGGTATTCTAAATCTGACAGTGTTTTATCTGCTGCAATATTTGTTTTATCACTGACAAAGTTAATGTAATTTGTGGTGTGGTTTTCATATTCACCATCGTCATTTTTTGGCGGTGCCCATTCGTTAATGATACTTTCAATAGTGCGAACTCCCCGACTCGCTTTAGTTCGCATTATGCGCCCCGCCGCTCTAAAGCCATGCTTTGCAGTTTCAAAAATAATAAAGCGCCCGTCATCACCAATTTGACCAACCCAACTTTCACGCGCTTCAATATTCAGCGGGTTATTATTGCGAATGCCTTTAGGCTTTAGCGGCGCGCTTGAAGGTAATGCGAACATTGCCCCAAGCGCGCCAATAACTAACATAGAAATTGTTGAGGTTTTCATTAGAACGACTCCTTAAATACACGAAACGTCGCTTTTGCTTCGCTTTTATCAACATCAGCTTCAAAGCTATAAACTTTTGTATGGCTATGGAAATAAAATAACCCACCTATTTGAGCAAACTGGCTTATGTGCGCCGTTGGTGAATTAAAGCTCGTATCTTCATTAGCATAAACAACACCATTGTCCTCGCTTTGAAATAAACCTGTATCACCTAAAACAGTAATCACTTTGCCGCTTGCGTGTATACCGTGCGCCGTATCTGGTAGTGGTATTTTTTCAAACGTATTTCGATTAAATAATTTCCACCCGCCTTTCTCATTGATTGCTATGTGATTTTCAAAAAGCTGTATTCTCTTTGTCACACCAAGCCCAGTAACAACAATATCTACCTGCGTTAAATCTTTTGATAACTTTACTAAGTCATCTTTACCCAAAACATAAAAAGAACTTTCACTTTCATCATAAACAACATGTGACCAATAAACACCGTTCAAATCTGGCATTTCTACCTTTGCGATGTCACCGCTTTTATTTATTTTGTATATTTTTGCATCATTATTTGTCTGACCAAAAAGATAAAAAACACCATCTACATAGGCCAATTGGTCAGCCCTAAAGCTGGCTTCAAGTGTATATGTTACGTCATAACCCCCATATCTAAGCGTTTGCGGGTCAAAGCTTCTTATTCTTGCTTTAGATGTTCCCACGGCAACCAACCCGCAATAAACCCCATCACAATCAATCGGTGCTGTTATAAACTCGCCTTGTGAATCATCTATTAATTCGCTCTGCCCCGTTACCATGTTTATAAAATAACACCCGCGCGGGTTCGCTACATAAGTCGAATCGCCAATAACCCCCCATTCACCAGCCTCCCAATAAGGCCTATCGCCTGAACTTGTACCCACGGGCAATTCATGGCGCGTTTGTGCTTGTATTTTATAGGTTGGCTCAGCATCAATATAAACATGAAGCGGCGCGGCGCTTTTGTGCTCGTATCTATCGCCCGCTTTTACGGGTATACCATTTTGCTTTGTTACACCTTCGCCACCTACAAAGTAATCGCTGTCATTACCAACAATTAACAACCCTGATTGTGATGGGTCATAAGGCATTAGTATTTGACTTGAACCAAAGTGCTCAACCAAATATGAATTTGAGCTATTAGGCTTTGTACTTAATGCGTCATAGCTTAATTTATGTTTTGACACCCACAATTCTAACTTTTGTGATGCTTTTGATGTAATTTCAATATAATCAAATGGTGTTTTTGTCTCTATATCAAAACCCGCTTTAGCATCTGACTCAAAAACAAAAACCCCGTTATATGTAGCCCTAATTCTTACAACGCTCTCACAATTCATTACTTTTATAAATTTGCCTTCTGAATCAACAGAATCCACTTTACTAGGCTCTAAAAACTTTCTAATAAACATTATTTACGCCCCATAAACATTGCTAAAATTGCGATACCGCCTAGACCAATAACGATATATGTCATCGATTTATTTGTACTTATTGCCAACTGCTGACCATCTGAACGACTGGCATTTTCTGCAAATTGCATTGCCTGTTTATGCGCTAATATCGTTTGGTCGCCTGCATCGTTAAACGCTTGACTTACTTTATCAACAGCACCCGCAGCCAAATCAGCCGCCAAATTACTATTATTTTCAATAGAGTAATACGCTAAATCAGTCATACCTTTGTTAGCATCACCAACCGCATCAACAACCGTCATCATTGAGTTATTAGCAAACGCAGTATTGTTGCCGTGCATATCTGCGGCCATTTCGCCAATACTTCTTGCTAGGTCGCTGTTTTCCTTTATTGAGGTTTCAGCAAGGTAATTTTGCGCCTTAATACTATCTGCTGATAACGCGCTGTTTGCGTCTATAGCATTTCGACCAAAGTTAAATGCGTCCGCTGTCGTATCACCAACTAGTTTAAACGCGTTATCTTGTGCATCACTTGCAAACGCTAGCGAGTCAGAGCCAAAGCCTAACGAATCTCTAACCGTATCACCTGCGAAATTCAACGAGTCACTGTTTACATCACGACCATAATCAAATGCGCTGCGTGTAATGCTTTCTGTCATATCGGCGTTATCTTTTGACATATTACTAACTGCATCAATCATATCTGTTTGATTGCCAGCCATATCACCCCAAACAGCACCAAGCGCATCAACTAAGCCGCCGTCAGTTTGTGTAATATTGTAATTATTGCCATTGCCAACAGTCATAAAACCAGTATTGTCACCCTGAACACCAAGGCTTGTACTGGTATTACTTGTTGCTTGTGAACTTCTTGATTTTGAACTTGTACTCATGTACCACCATCCCAAAAACCGAAAGCCCGTTAGGGTCGGTTTCTATAAATTTAAAATTACAGTGTTTTAAAAGCCTTGCTAAAGCTGGGCGGCGGGTATGAAAAAAGATGTGTTTTATATTTAATTTTTTTGCTAGTTCGATAATTACAAGGCTAGATTTTTTAATATTCTTACCCTGAGCACAAACAACAACTAAGCCATCACTATCAACACGTAAAACGTAGTAAGTACCATAAATACAAACAAACCTCGCTCTACCCGCTTTTATTTGTGACTGAATTAAACAAAAATCAGCGGGTGAACCTGTCACCTCGCTGATTATTTTAAGCTCGCTTGATTCTAAGAATTGCATTATTTTTTAAGTAAAAATAAGGCAATTAGAGCAATACCGCCGATGATTAATATTTGGTTGTTATTACTAGAACCAAAATTAATACCACCACCAGTAAAGCCAACGTTCGCGGCTTGGTCACCAGTTCCCGAACTAGCGGACTGCTGATTACTCATCCCGCCGCCACCCGCAAGCCCACCCATTACTTAGCGGCCTTTTTTGACTTGATAAAGTCTCGGATATATTCAGCCGCAACCGCTGCAATAATTGCAACGCCTACGCCTTTAGCGAATGCCTTTAAGCCTTTGCTACTCATGATTTAGCCACCTTTAAAAGTATGCCAACAGCAAGCAAACCACCAAAGGCCATTAATACTTGCTTTTGCGGGAACCCAAAAACCATGGCCACTGCTTCATTCGCGTTTGTAGCCTGTGTTTTTGGTACGTTAACGACAACAGCCGCGCCGTTTTCTAATTCGTTTACTTTGCTTTGCTCTTCACGAGCAACGCCCGCGCTGTTTTTCATAGCCTGTATTTGTTCAAACTGACCATAAAGATTTAGCGCACCACCTAAAGCAGAGTTAACGCCCTGACCCCAACCGCCCCAAATTGTTTGGGTTGGCTGGCCTTCTGGTCTAGCTTGTTGTGGCAAAACAGCGGCATTAACAGCGCCGCTAGCTGTACTTGGTAAACCAAACATACAACCCCCTTAAAACGTGCTTTTTGCGTAATCATCAAAGTAGTAAACAACAATTTCGGCTTGGCCTTCTACTTCACAATCAACACGAATACGCATATCAGTAATAGCAGGGTCAAGCATTAGCGCACCAAACACATCATTATCAAGCATCAAATCAATTGAATGAACATCAGCAATCGGGGTGCGGTCGGCTTGTGTCAAAATCACATCATGTAAAGACTTTGGAATGTGCTCACGCCATTTTTCATTGTTAACTAAAAATTCAGCCGATTTAACACCCGCTTTACGAATTTCAATTAGGCCAATGTAAGAGTTAGGCGGCTTGTTGATGTTATCAATTTCATTAATACCAACAGCAAAATTTAAACGCATTGAACGGCGCTTGAATAACCAGCCCGGTAACTTAGCCGCTGATTTTTCGGCGTATGCTTTAATAACTGGCGCTGCTGCATCTTCTGAAATATCAAACTTGATTTGTGCCTGAGTTAAACCCGCAGTACCCAAACCAAAAAAGCGTTGTACCGCTAAATCTGGGTTAATAGGGCTTTTAACTTCTTCGCGTGCAAAATGCATTGTGGCAATACCTGCAACATTTACACGATTGAAATAGCGGTTTTCATCAAGCAAATCTTGAAGTGATGTGTACTCGGTAAGCATTCGGCCATTAAGCTCAACACGAATGTTTTTTATCTGGTTAGCGGTAACACCTGAATATTCAAAGTGTATTTTGTCATACGTCAAATTTACTGGTAAAGATAGCGAAACAGTGCCGCCCGCTTGAACGCCAGTAATTTTATTTAGAGGTGCGATATTTTTCATTATTCGCCCCTTAACCTAAAATAATGCGTTGAAGAGGACGCGCAGCACGTACATTACTAAGTACGGCTAATACTGCTAGCGTTGCGCCAACAGTAAATAAAGTATTCTTGTTAAACATGGTAAAACCTCGGTTTATTAAAAGATTTGTTAAAATTCGATTGCTAATAAACCAAGTGTTTCGCTCTTTCGCCTAGCGGGTTTCGCTCCCCACATAGCGAAAAAGAGCGAAATTCGCTCTTTTTTTAATTAAATACCTCTCAATTTCTCAAGTGTTAGCTTTTCGCAATTACCGAATTGTACGCATGACTTATCAATATTAATTTTGTACGGGTCGATATTACCAATGCCGCCCGCTGACTTTACAAGGTAGTGCAAACGCTTTTTAGAGTGCTGTCCGTTCATCTTGCTTAGCTGAATTACATCGTTTAAATCTGCATCTAATTCGACCGCAATTAATTTTGCATCGTGCCGTGATTCCTGAGCACCTAACACTTTTCGCGGTGAGTTATTCCAAATCGTTTTTGGCACTTCTTGCGAACGCTGAAAAACAGTGTGAAGCACTAAGCCAAATTTACGACCACCTGTTGCCATTTCACCAACAATAGAATCATCTTTACCCGCAGTGCTTGTAAGCTTTGCTAGCTCTTCAATAATCACATCAAGTCGGCGTTTACCGTCTGCGGCTGTCCACATTAAGCGACCGAACCAATGTAACTCTTTTTTCTTCGCCTCTTTTAGCTGCGATTGGCTTAATGATTCGCTAAACAAAGGCGAATATGCCACCACGAATTTTTGCCCACTTCGCCATGCATCAGCGAACGCCGCCGCGAATTTTTGACGCGTATCAAAATGATAAACAACGCGACCGCCCAAACCGTTAAACGGTGTGTTTTTTCGCGCGTCATATTTGTAATCGCCGTACAAATCAAAAATAGCAACCTGCGAACCCATCAAGCCCTTTAGCAGTTTTACAGCTGCTGTTTTGCCGCCGCCAGTACCCGCCAAATAACAAACATGCAAAGCATCTAGTTCATTGTTTGGATTAATTGCCACTCGCTATCACCTCGCCCGTTTCGTTAAATTTATATTCGCTTTTTTTCGCGGCCTTTTCCGCTTTTAAATCTTCGGCTTTCGCTAATTTAATTTGCTTATATATCGAAAAACCCGCCATAGAAATAACAGCTAAAAGCTCCAATTCTTCACGGTATGCAATTAACCAAGGCGGTAACTTCAACCCGCTTGCGTTTTTAATTACAACTGGCACGGCTTTTTGTGCAATAGCTTGCTTGGTGTCGTTGTCGATTGTTACGGGGTAATCAAAAAGAGATTCAACAAAGCCCGCGCCCGTATCAACAAAAAAGGCTGCTGCATCTGCTGCATCTTCGGGGCTTAATTCTTCGCTTTCAACTTCGCCTGTTTCGCTGTCATTTTCGCTATTCGTTTGCTTTGTGAATGCGTCCAACTCTGAATATTCATCAATTAGATTTTGCTCAAATGCAAGTTTATTACCTTCTGATTCCTGCAATTGCTGCGAGTCCTGCAAATGCTCCAAAGATGAAGAACCCGAACCCATTTGAAGATTTGCCAGCGCATCCGCTAGTACGGTCGGTTTCGTTTTCAATTCGCTGTGTTGATTCGCTTGCTCTTGCATTTTCGTTTGCTCCACTGGTTTTAGTTTCATTTTTAATTCGCTCAATTTCGTTTCTTACTTCCTGCGGCATCCACTCGTTACCGCTGGCCATGTCTTGCTTAACTGGTTCGCTATTTAAAGCGGGAATTTCTTCTAATGATCCGCCTAATGATCCGTTTATTGCTTTTTCCCATTTCGATTGCAGTTTCTCGCCACTCATTTGATTCATACCGCAATTTACGCAATGTGTATAAAGCAGTCGCCGCCCGTTACTTCTGCGGCGAACCGTTGCAAAGCCATCACACCCATCACACTCAACATTGCCTAGTGGTGGATTATTAGATTTACCTTTAGTCGACATCTGCCACCCCGTTAATTAGTCCGTCTAAGTTGCACAATTTTAAAATCTTATTTAATTTATCAACCTCACCCGTTAACCACTTCACTTGGTCTTGCATTCCGTGCAAATCTAAAAAATCATTTGTTCTTTCAATTTTCGAAACTCTTTCATCAAGTTCATCAATAAACTCAACAGCATCATCAAGTATGCTTTCAGCGGCCTGTATTTTTTTACCCGCCTGTATTGCACTCAGTTTTTTTGCTGCGACTATTTTTACTTTTATATCTATTAATTTATTATTCAAAATCTAAAACCCCGTAGTTATTGACAGGCTCGAAACGACTGTAAAAGTCACATAGGGCCGTCATTGAATCATCGTAAAATTTACGCGTTTGTTTAAGCAGTTTATTAACCGCTGTTTCTTCTGCTTTTTCGTTTTCAACGTCTGCGCTAGTTGAATTTAAAAAAGACGTTTTTAACTGCCAGCCACGAACACCAACAGCCCAATCAATAAAACCAACAAAAGCCGTTTCACTGGCAAACTTGGCAACGCCACCAAGCGCGAAATTGCCGTTTAATTCGCTGGCTAATTCGCTCACCTTTTCGCTAACTTGCTCTAATTTATTTTCAAGGTTTTCAATAAATTGCTGGCGCTTTTCGCTAAATGTTTTTTTATTTACGTTGGTTAGCTTTTCAATTGTTCCAAGTGTTTTTTTAAGCTCTGATTGTTTAATTATTTTTCGCTGTTTTTTCGCTTCAATCCCTTGTGCATATTCTTGTATTAATCCGTACATGTGTTGCGCTTCATGGGTCGCGCAATTTTCCCACCCTTCGGCGCGCGCATACTTTGAAATATTGTAACGATTACCGCGTATTTCACCCTGTGAACCTTCGCCACCTTTCACCATATAACCAAGTGCCTTCAACAAATAAGCCGCCGCCGCTTTAGCGTTTTTAATTCGCTCGATTGTTACAAAGCCTTGACTCCAAAGCTTTTCAATACGTGCCGCCCATTCATGGAAAAATACAGGGTCAACATTCCAACGCATCAAAACATGCGCGTGATAATTTTGCTCACCTACGCATTCTATTTCGTGGTTTTCACCCGCCCATTCATACACTTTTGAGCCGTGTTTTTTGCTTGGCGCTTCAGCACACCACAAATAATCAAATACAGGTTTTGACTCAACACCAACACATTCAACAACACCCCAAGAATAAACGCGCTCATTACTGTTTAGTAAATCCGATTCAACGCGGCCACTTGCGCCAATGCTTGACACTTTGCCCCACGGACAAAGCCTATCGGCACGGCCTATACACTCCACTTTGCCCCATTTGTATTTTTTAGCGCTTGGTGTATCTGATATTTTCCCAGTAGCAACAAATCCGCGCTTGTGCATTTTTCCAAGCGAATCAAAAAAGCGGCTTAGCTCTTGCCCAACTGTGGCGCGCTCAAACTTAACAGCGGTAAAGTCACCCGCCGCAATTTCTTCACAATGAATTAATTCACCGTTTGCGCTGTACACTGCATCAATAACAGAACCCGCCGCGCGCTTTGCTACTTTTTGATAATGATTGTTATCAATTCGCCATCTAGCCGCCGCGTTTAGTGTCACTGTTGTAAATGAATTAAAACCGCCTTTAACCGCTTGCATGTACAAACCACTGTCAACAATTTTCCCTCTTGCACGACTAGTAACCGTTTGCGTTACCCTGTCACCGGTGTTTGCATCTGGCGCATCACTGGCGCGGGTGTTTTGAGTGCACACAATTCGGTAATCGCTTGACCAATTGCGGTTTTGAAAATGAACTTTTGCTGTTTTATCTGCCTCAAGCGGTTTGCTTGCAAAGTGTCCGCGTTCAACTTCCTGAACTCTTTTTCCGCGAACTTCGCCTGTTTGAATATCTAGTGTTTCGTCTGCGTTTATGCATAAGTGCTGAGCGCGCTCCTGCGGTGTAAACTTATCTAAAGCCGCTGACATCAATTTATTAAAACTAAAAGCCTGAGCGTCCAACAGCGAACGTTTAGAACGTGGATTATCATCACTTTTTAATCGTGTCGGACTTTTGCGCCTTTTGACAAGCCTATCTTTTTCCGCTTTCGCGGTCGCTTCGCGATAACCTTTTGAGTGTGACTCGATATAATCCAACCAAGTCAAAGACTCTTCGATTTCTTTTTCTGTTGCTGGCTGAACTGCAAATGCAGAAAAAGCGCCACTTTGGGCGCTTTGTATTGCATCATCAATAATGCGTTCGGGAATCAATATGCTCATAACCACCCCATATTTGAAAAGTGCGCGGCTGCTTCAAGTGCTTCATAACGCACCAACTGATCCGAACTTTGGTAATTGCGTTCGCGTTCTTCCTGTATTTGAATTTGCTTTTCGCGTTCTAACTCTGCTTTTTTATTTTTAAATGCGAGCTTTAACTGTGCCGCTTTTCCTCGCGCATAACACCAGTGAGATTCATTGGTTTTTAATTCTGTGATTTCTTGCGTGTATTGGCTCATAATTAAAGCCCCGCCTTGTCTGCTCGCTTGCAAATCAACTTAATAGATGCACTATCACCTAGAGCTATCAGTCTACAAAACTCCATACCAATTAAGACTCGAACAGGCGACAACATACTGGCTTTTATACTTTCTGATGTTTTTGAAAATCGACTGATAACGTCTAGCACTGGTTTTAATTCTTTTGCTTTTTTGCGCTTAAGCTTAAACAACTCACCGCTTTTGAATTGACACATGATAATTATTCCTCTTGGCGAAGGCCTTACAATTTCTTACGTTTTGTTCATGCTTGGTTTTGTGTGCGGCGGTTACATTGCAACACAAGTAACCGCCACCCGCCGCCAAGCGAATAAAACGGTCGGGCGACCGCTTCGAAATAGATAATAGACACAAGTTGTGTACTAGTCCACACCTCGTGGCCTAGTGCACAAACCGTGAACTACGACTATAATCAAATTACCGACACGCCAAGACGGATAGAAAACATATGAAAATAAGCAACTCAAAAGAACTATTAGATTGGTTTAAAAGCACCGCCGATATTGACTCCGACTACATGGTTAGCAAACTAACTGGCATATCAAAACAAACACTTAGCAGCATTAGAACTGGTGAGCGTGAATTTTCAGAACATTTATCTTTACAGTTACTTTTAGTGGGAGAACACCCTGAACCCTTGAAAACACTGGCTTTAATTGAAGCTGGGAAGGCTGAAAAGAAGGGTAAACCCGAAATAGCTAAATTATGGCGAAAGAGCGCAGCATAGTAATTTTTACCCCCGTCATTTTGTCGTTTCTATTTCGGGTATTTTCTTTATTTACGGGGCTTTCAGGCGTTCGGTAGGCTTACGATTTATATTATGTTAAATAGCATAAATAAATACATAACCAAGTTACTCACCTTCATTAATTAACGTATAAACGCGATATTTTGACTATTTAATAAGCATTAACCTACTTATCTTAATAGTTAGTGCCTTACCCATTTACGGTATTAGCTTCTTGAACATATAAAAATACCGCTTGGTTATTAATATAATCAAGCGGTATTACAATGATTGCCTATTCGCTACTTTACCCAATCAAACTTAACGTATTGAAACAAATAGCTTTTTAATAAACCTAGTAATTCACTAGAATGTTTTATCATTCATAAATTCACTAATAAGCTCAGACACTTTATCTGGATGTTCATCAATAACCCAATGAGCGGCTTTATCTATCCAAATCAATGATGAATTTGGAATTGCTTCTTCTAACATTGGCGCATACTTTGGCTTTTGAAATTTGTCTTCTTTACCCCATATTATGAGTGTTTCATGAGGTAAGCTTTTAAGATCGCCTGTAATAGCTTCGGTATATTCTTTATTAAGCCTGCGCATGTTACTAAATAAAGCGGCTTTTCCTTTTTCATTACTCCATGGTGCTAAGTATATTTTCATCAACTCTTCAGTCATTACGCTCGAGTCGTAAACGCCTTTGGGCATGAAATCTCTTAATGTATCAGCAAATTCGGCTACAGTTGTTTTTTCTTCTACACCTGGTTCTAGCAAAGGTTCAAATTCTGGTATTGGCCAAGAATCAAAACATACACTATCAATTAAAACCAACCCGTTTACTTTATCCGGATGATTTACAGCCATTAATTGAGCAACACCACCACCAATATCATGTGCAGCAATATTAACTTTAGAAATACCGAGTTCTTCCATAAACTTACACATTATTCTACATTGCGCATTTATAGATACATCGGTGTTAATTGGCATATCAGATTCACCAAAGTTTAGTAAATCAGGCGCTATTACTCGATATTTTGATGCAAGTTTTGGCATCACATTTCGCCATAAAAATTTATTGGTTGGTATTCCGTGTATCAATAATAAAGGTGTTCCTTGTCCCATTTCTTGATAAGCAATTTGATGACCTTCTACTGTAACGTACTGTGTCTTGTTCATAATTTTGCCTCTTTAACTTTAAAAATTATAATATTTCGTGAACTATAAAATTGGAATATAACCTTATAAAGCAAATTCCGTCCCAAGATGAGTATTTATTAGTTATTAAAAAATCTTAATGTTTTAAAAGTTAAACCCTTGCGATACGTGGGCTCTAGGCTAAATAAATTTACTGACTTTATAATATTACAGCGTTTAACAATTGTGTTTATCAAACCGCTTTAAGAAGTGTGAAACGATGACTCGTATACATGCAACAATTACAAAAGCGAAGTTTGTAATACTTTGAAGGAATAATTTGAAGTAATTATTCTTATTAAAGGACTTTTACAAATTTAAATAAATTAAAGGTTCATATACACAAAAGCACTAATAAATATTAGTGCTTTCAAAAGTTATAATTTAATTTTTTAGTAAGCTATAAATAAAAAATAGTTAACCGCCCTACTGTTTCTATTTATCATTCCAAGAAAGATCTAATATTTTCTATTAATACACTTTGCTTAACTGGCTTCAATAACAGACCGTTAAACCCAAGCTTCACATACTTGTTATCACTATTTTCGTTTTCACTAAATGTATGAGCGATAATTTTTGTTGCTGATGCGTCAGCATGCTTTCTTATTTTTAGCATTGCGTCGGTACCTGTAAATTGCGGCATTACTATATCCATTAAAATAATATCGTAAATATTTTGAGAAACCATAAGTAGTGCCTCTATAGCACTTGATGCAAAATCTATTAAAATATTTTCTTCGTTAAGCATTTTCCTAATTACTATTTCTATTAGCAAGTCATCATCTACTAAAAGCAGTCGTTTAGTTTTATTTATTGGCGTTACTTTAAACTCGATAACTTCAGTCATATTTTCAATAGTGTTTTTCATTTTTTACCTCATTACTGTTCCAGTAATATACGCTAACTTATAACGACTTATCTTTTAAAATGCGTGTTATTTGGTTTATTAATACACCTTGTTTTACTGGTTTTAATAGCATGTCATCAAAGCCCTGGTTAACGTATTTTGAATCTGTATCGGGTGTCGATGTATGCGCAATTATTTTAGTTTTCAAATTGTCACTGTGTTTTTTAATTTTTAACATAGCGTCAGTTCCCGACAATTCTGGCATTACTATGTCCATTAAAATAATGTCGTAACTGTTTTGCGATACCATCAACATTGCTTCTATTGCACTGCGCGCGTAATCTATTTTAATATTCTCATTTTTTAGCATTGCTCTAATTACAATCTCAACAAGAGGATCGTCATCAACCAGTAATAGCGTGTTTTGGTGTTTGTTAGTTACTAAATCAGTATTTGTTAACGAGCTACTTGGTGCTTCTTGCTCGTTGTCTTTACCCTTACCTTGTTTGGTTGCTATGTTTACCAACATAGAAAGTGATATCGTTGATTTATTCGCGTTACTACTTACAGTTATCGCTTTACCACCTAACATTTTAAATATTGAAATAAAAAACTTTAACTCTAATGACACGTCTTTATCATCTATAAAGCGCGTTATATCATCACCCGATATACTTTTAAGCTCAGTTATAAAGTTACTACTGTCGATCAAATTACTTAATGAAAAATCGAGGTGTAAGTAATTACGTTTACTTTCATTTTTAATCTGAGCGTTAATTGAAAGCGTTGTATTATTTGATGAATCCAAAACCTCAGTCACTAACTGAATAACCAATTGAGAAATTAACTTTTCATCGCTTGCGACCGTTAATTCAGGCGTAATATTATTTTTAAGAACGATTCTTTTATTTTCAGCCTCTTTAGCTAAAATCGATATATTATTATTGATCATTTGATTTAGGTTTACGTTTTTGGCCTGAAGCTTTAACTTACCTATCTCTGATTTATTTATATTTACGAGCTGTTGAATCACACTTTCAAGCTGGTCGCACACATCAGAAATATTCCCCACATTGTTTTTAAATTCGTTAAAGCTTATTGGATCTTTAGATATTTCAATTAATGACTTTAAAGATGATAAAGGCGTTTTCAACTGACGGCTAAGCCTTGTAACAAATTTTTCTTTTAATTGATTTGTCTGTTTTGATTTTTCGAGAACATCAGCGAGTAAACATTCTTTTTGATGTGCCTCTGTATCATCTCTAAAGTAGCAAACGAAACCATTAAAATCTGTATGTCTTTGTAATACAGTTATCCACTTCCCGTCTGTAAAACCTATATCTATTAATTGGTTACGATCATCATCAAGCTTATGATGTTCATGGTAATGATTTATAATATTATGCTGCTGCGCAATACTTATCAGCTGGCTATACGATAGCTGACTGTTTTGTTTATTCACCTGTGCAAATAAAAGATTAAAAGCATTGTTGGTAATCACAGGAAATTCGTGGCTATTAAAAATAGCAAACCCATGCGGCAGTGCATCCAGAGAACTTGAAAAAAGCTCCTCTCTATTGAGTATTAACTGATTTTTTTGTTTTATTTCACTGTGTAAACGCCTTGGCAAACGTAAAAAATAATACACAAACGCGAATACACAAAAAGAGATTAACCCTAATCTGATTAAACTGTATTTAGTTATTTGTGGTCGTACTATTTTATTCATTGGTTGCACATGCAAGCGCCAAGTAGGTGGAAAACGACTGCTTAAAGCGCTAATACTATTTTTAATTATACTCGGGTTTACTTCTCCTTGTTTTCCTAAAGTAAACTGTGGTGTTGCTATAAAAACGTTATAATTTTCAGTGTTTAATTTGCCAATAACGGCTTTTAAAAACTTACTTAAATCAAATGCTGTAAGTGTATAAATAGAGCCTTGTTTTATTTTTATTTCAGAAATTAAGAAAGCCGTATCAGCAACCGTAAATACTTCTACTGCTTGTTTGTTCGCTCTTTTATTGAATTTTTTTAACCAGTTTGTAAACCCATACGCGGCTAAATCAAAATTATTTTTTGACCAAAGTGCAAGCTGGTTATACTCAGAATCAAACACAACATACCCTTTATAAGTTAAGCTTTGTGAAACCTGACTCTGCACTAAATTATTAAGTTGTTCTTTTGTATAGCTATTTTGGCTTTGTAAAAAACCTGCGATAACTAAATCTTTTTGCGATATATATAATCCTTGATTATCAAATCGCTCTAAAGCATTAAATAACGTTTTACGTAATTGCTGAGTTTGTTCATTGTAATTACTTTGCAGCTCCTTTTTTTCTATAGTATAAAGAAGTAATGCAGTGAATGAGCATAATACTAATGCAATTAAGAATGCGACGGGTGCTAAACTAAATACATGAATATACTTTTCCCCATAATTCTTTTTCTCAGGATTAGTACTTTGATTACTTACTGAATCTGAATTTTTATTTAACTGTGTCTGCAATAATTGAGCAAATGAAATAAACTGATCTTTTTGTGAACCTATTAATGTTTTAGGTGCTAAATCGGCCATCAGCACTACGCCTATCAATTTATTAGTGACACTATAAATTGGATATTGTGCATAAAAACGAATTAATTTGTGAGTGTTGTTTGATACATCATCAAAAAAAGTATCTTCAAATAAATATAGTTTTTCTTGTGTGCAGCGTTTTTGATAGCTTAATAACTCATTTTCGACGCTTTCTTTATCGCTGCAGGTTATTAACTGCTCTGAATAAACTTCTCTAAAATCGATAAATTTAACAATTGCAACGTCATAAAACTGTTTTAGTAGCGTTAGCGTTTCTTTAATTTCTGTTGATATTTCATCAGTTGGTGTATCTGCTAAATTAGAATGTGAGGTAAATATATTTGAGGCGTTCATTGACGTTCTCCTTCCCCTTTTGGGGGAGTATGTATCCACGTTGTACTGTTTTGGCCGCTATGTACGGGCAGTAAAACTTTAAATGGTGGTGTTAAGCTACTAAGTGCAGGTTCGCCTGTGGTGATATTAATTACTTGTTCTGCATTAACTAAATTAAGTGATGTTTTGCAATATGTAATGCCTGGCTCAATTCCTATTAAGCTCAGTGTTTCACTAATGATAAGGTTATTTACTAAATCGATCCCGACCAGCTCAAATGTAGTTTGTAAAATAGTGAAGACGAGTGTCTCTACAATGTTTTCATCTTCTTCTAAGCGTGTACCTTCTGGGCAGCATATTGTACCAAGCTCTATATCAACGTTTGTGCCTATTCCTACTAATGAAAGTGCATTAAGGGCTGTATTTAAAAGCGGTTCTACCTGAGGTAAATATAAATCAAGTATGTCACCTTGCGATTCGTACCCTGTTTGGCATGTATCACACGATTGCGATAAACCTTGATCGCTTGTACCTAAAAGTGGATTTCCTAAAGCTGTTACTCCAACTAAACAACTGCTGTCGGCCGGTTGTTTATCTATTTCAAAGCTTTCACAAGGTGAGCCTGTTACTACTTTTTGCGATACATAACGAGATAGAATTTGTTCACTATTAGCAGGGCATTGTTGTGGCGTACTTTTTAATAACTGACCAATAACGGTGTTACCTAACTGCCCTATTGCATAATTTGGACCTTGCTGCAGCGCATTTATATAACTTACATTACCGGTATTATTTAACTTGCTGACACCTTGGCTGTCGGTTGCTTCATCGCTTAAGCCCTTTAAACACGGGTTACCTTGGCAATTTGGAGCATCGTAATAAACAGCTTCTCGCGAGGTAAACCTATCATCTCTTATGCCTATTAATGCCCTGTACGTGTTGTTTGCTCCACGGTCTGTATAAAAAATGAGTGGTGCTTGATGCTCATCAAAACTTACTGCAATACCGAGTGGTCTATTATTAGCATCAACTACAGTAATTTGATTATCTACCTTAGTTTGGTGGCGCTTAATAAGGGCATCCCTTACTAAAATCACCCCACCAATTGAGCCAATAATTAAAATAGTTATAATTAATATAAGCTCAATAGTAAGTATGTACCCTTGTTGATAATGCTTTTTCATATCAGGCTCCTATAACACTTCTACAAGCATTTTAAGTACGTTCATTACTTGTAATGCTGCGGGAAAAAACACCAATACCAAAAACATCGGAAAACAAATTAAGATAATGGGAAAGGTTGTGTGCATCGCTTTTTTGTTTACTTTTTTAGCGAGTAAAATGTTCTTTTTTAGAGCTAGGCCTTCAAGTTGAGCCTCTACTGCTTGGATAAGTGGCGTACCAAGTTTTGACCCTATTAACATTAAGTTGGCGAGTTTTTTAATTCCTAATACGCCAGTTCGTTCAAAAAGTGAATTAAATGCAAATTCACGATCTTTACCTGCGCTTAGTTCGAATAAAAATAACTTTAGCTCTTTGTATAATGGGTGTTTTTGACTTAATCCATGATCAACCGCCAGTGCAAATGAGCGCTCTAGTGAAAATCCAGCGCGCATGTAAACCAGTAACACCCGTAAAAAAAACTCTAAGCTATTATTTATAACGGTTTTACGTTGATTTTTACGTAATAAAAACCAGCATTCGGGTGCAAAAAAACACATAAAACACAGTAATAATTTAATCGATTGGCTCAGCTCATAACCTGTTAGTTCTATAACCGTAAATGCACTAAAAGTAGCAGCCACTTTGAAGCAGTACAGGCTTATTAATATTTTATTAATTTGAATCCCTGCTTGTCTTAGTTGACGTTTAGAGATGATGATTAGCGGATACCAATTAATGTTTTTAGTATCGGGTTTATCTAATTCGACTTTAAGAGATTGCCTATGAATATGGATAAATGAGCCCATACTTACTAAAAGTCCGATAAGTAAAAGTATATCAATCATAATGTTACCCTTAAGCTAAGGCGTAGCCATAAAAAACCAAATAGCTGACAAAGAAGCGCAACCGTTATAAATGCAATCCCATTAGGATCGTTTAATAATGGTTCAAACCAGGTTGGATCGGTATAGCTAAATAAAGGAATTAGTGCGTAAGGTAAAAAACCACTAAATACAGCAGCGTACTTAGTACCCGAAAGCTTAGCTTTTAGCTGTTGGCGGTCGAGGGTCCGAAGCGACATCATGTTGCATACGCTTTTTAGCATATCGGTTAAATCACACTGGCTTTGTGTATGTGTAATGATGCTATGAGCAAACAATCTTACGGTTTCGCAGTTGTATCTTTCAATTAAAGGGGCAAACGACGTTTCGGCATCACTACCCATGCTCATGCGTTGTATTAGTAAGGTGCTTTGTTTTTTTATATATGGGTCTGCATGTTCATCAGCAAACTGCATTGATTGCTGTAGCGATAACCCTGTGCTTAAACACGATTGTACGGTTTCAATAAATTCTAAAAAATGATGCTCAAATTTTGCTAATTTATAATGAGCCAAGTCAATCACAGTTATAAAACAGGTTACAAAAACCACGATTGAAATAATAAACGCGCTGGTTGATGCCTCTGGGTAATATAATTTAGCTAAAAACCATGAGCTACTAGAGAGCGAGCACGCCATGCTTATAAACCAGGCGTTACTTATGTTTAAGCCTAGCACTCGTAGTGACAAAGTAAGGACGTCTTTTTCTTCTAAAATATCTACTTTTTTAGTGCCTTGGCTGCTTTTATTTTTAGCATACAAAGAAACCAACACACTAGTTGCAAGTACAAAGGTTATAACCGCCGCTATAGCTAATAAATAATCAAGTTTAGTCATTGTTAGCCTCCGGGTTATTGTGCAGTAATGCTTTTAATTCTTGTGCATTTGCCCCTTGGCCTTTCATAAACTCAATAACACTCGAGGTATTTATTAACTCATTTTGTACAGGCTCTGCTTCGTTAATACTATATAGCGGGCTAAAATGTGCGCCGCCATTAACACGCTTAATTTCACCAATACTTTTTAGAGTTCGGGTGCCATTAGTTGAGCGAGAAACATGCACTATAAGTTGAATACTCGACGCGATTAGCGAACTTGTATGGGTATCGCTCAGTTGTGCATTGTGTAATTGCACTAAGGTAGATAAACGAATAACGGCATCATTTGCGCTGTTAGCATGTATGGTCGTCATCGAACCTTGGTGACCACAGTTCATTGCTTGGAGCATATCGATTACTTCGCCAGAGCGTACCTCTCCAACAAGTATTCTATCTGCGCGCATTCTAAGGGCTGCTTTTACTAAATCTCTTAGGCTTACTGCACCTTTACCATCGCTGTTTGTGTCGTGGGCTTCCAATTGCACAACATGGTTGTGATGCAAATTAAGCTCAGCGCTTTCTTCAATGGTTACAACACGTTCATTTGGATTAATTGAGTTGGCAAGTACGTTTAATAATGACGTTTTACCAGCCCCCGCATTGCCACACACTAAAATATTAACGCCTGTTTTAACTGCACTTTTTAAAAACGATAAGATGTTTTTATCTAAAAAATGATTATTAACTAAAAAGTCATCGTTTATTTTTTTATGATTAAACTTACGAATCGATACAATCGCGGCGCTGGTACACGCAGGCGGTACAATAATATGAACACGGCTACCATCTTTTAGTTTGCCATCAACAATTGGCATAAGCGCATTGACTTGTCGACCACAGCCATCAAGTAAGCGATCAACAAATCGGCGTAAATGGCGTTCGTCATCAAACTTACTGGCAGTGCAAAGTAGTTTGCCTTGTTTATCAATCCATATATCTTGCGTGTCGTTTATTAAAATATCACTAACCTGATCGTCCAGCATAAACTGTGCAATAGGACCCAGACCCTGAATTTCATCAAATACAGCCTGAACAACCTGCTCTTGTTGGTATTGATTAAATGAAGATTGATTAAATTGTGGAATTTCACTGCACAATGCAGAGATTTTTTCGAGAACATTACTTGATAAAAGCGCGGTTGGTTCTTGTTCGTACTCTTCGATAACGGCATCGTGCAATAGCTTTTTAAGCTCTTCAAAGGTACTTAAACTGGTTTGAACTTCTTCATGTTTGCTTGATAAATTAAACATAAAAACTCACTTAGCTACATATACAGCTTCATTTTTAACGCCTTTAACCACTTCGATTGTGCGACTGGTTTGTAAGCGTGAAAAGTTTTGCAAACGACCTTGTTCAATGTCATAAGCGCTATGCACAATAATTGAAACTTTGTCGGCGTTATCTATACCCGCCAACGAATAAACATCTTTTGGAAGTACCGCAAGGACTAATGAAACACCGCCCGCAGCGGAGTTAGACTCTTTAGCTAAATTATCCATTACGCCACTTTTAGCGGCTTGCGATTTAGGACCTTTTGAAACACCAATCAACTGTACATCACGGGCAACTGTTCTTACTAAGCGATTAGTTTTAGCGACTATGTCGAGTCGGTCACCTTTGTGTATGCGCGAAAGCGGAATATCTAAGGTGTTTAGTTTTAAAGTATATAAAACACGCCCTGCCGGAATGGCTTCTGATAAATTTTGGCTTTTTTCTCTAATAAAATCGGTGTCGAATAAGGGTTGTTCAACCATTTTATTAGTTGCTAATTTTTGACCTATTAATGCACGCGGATTTTGAACGCTCAGTGCAATATTTGAATAGTTACTTGGATCTATACTCTTTTGCTCTACATCGTGAACGGTTACAGTTTGGCCGGCAGACATATTTTTGTTTACTACCCAAGCTGTTACGCTATTTTCATCGTTTACCTGTCTAATACCCAAAGCCGAAGCTAACATGCCAGAGGTGATGAGTAATATGAGAGCCGCAGTGGTTGCGCCTTTGTTACTTTTACTTTTCATAATATTCCTCCAGAGTAACTTTCACTGCCACACTTTTTGTGGCAGTGAGCCTTAAGCTTGGTATTCAAACCTGCTTGCCTTATATTGGGTACCTTGCGTTAGTTACCTTGTGAGCCGCCTGCCGTTGTACGCGTTGCAGCATCACCACTTGGTGTTGCACTAACAAGTGCGGCACTTTCACTAAAGTCTGATGCAACAAAAGTGAATGAACTACCATCGCCTGCGTACACATCAACTGAATCTACAAACCCAGAACCAGACACTTCAGCTGTGCCTTCGGCGTTAATCATGCCGTCAAATACATAGCTTTGGTCAAGTGAGCCAATTGCTTCAGCTACATCTTCAAGTTCGCTGGTTACCGAGTCACGTAATGTAGATAAACCAATTACAAGTGCCGCTACCATTGAAGTAGAAAGAATGATTAGCTCTGACGTTAGTACAAAACCTTTTTGCTTTTTGCTATTTAAGTTATGTTTAATAGTTTTCATAATCGTAGCCTTTAAATTAGAAGAGCTTATGCTCACTTTATATATAGCGAGGACCATGCCAACTAATTAAATCCTTTAAATACATATGGTTAGTGTGTTTAGATTATTTATTCTTTAGCTGTTTTTACTTTTGATTTGCAAAATGCAAATCAATATTAAAAAATAATTTTTAGATACTTAATGTTAGAAACGCTCTGTTAAATTATTAAAACTAATAGGTATTCAAAAAGGGTTAAATATTAGAAGCAGTCTTGTGGGGTAACTTATAAAACGTATGATTAGCGTAAGCTCTACTACTATTTTTGATAAATAATAAAGTGGTTTTGGCTCCTTAATAATGCCAAATTTTAGGTATAAAAAAAGGCCCGAAGGCCTTAAGAATAACAATTACCTAAAACAGAGAGTTTACCGCGCCTAGCAAGTGCTTTTTTATGCGTGGGTTCTACACGTAAAACTTGCTCATAGTAGCCACAGGCCAATAAATTATTGGTATTAGCTTCTTCAATTAACCCTTTATGGTAAAAATAGGCGGTACTATTTAAACCAAACTTAACCGAAAGCTCTAAGTAGTTTGAAGCTATAACGTAGTTGCCCTGGGCATAATGTATAGAGGCCATTTGCAGGTATGGTGAAGCATGTGTACCAAAAACATCAACGCCGTATTGAGCAATACTTTTTGCTTTAGCTAAATTACCTTGCTCTATTGCTAACGTAACCCCTAAAGTAATTGCATTTAATGGTGGATTAGCTTTATTCAGTAATGTGTTTATAACTTGTTGAGATTGATTAGCACGGCCACTTTTATAAAGTACGTAGGCCGATATCGACAGTATTGCCGTGTTATCGGGGTGTTCAAGCATTAACTGATTCACCTCATGCACTAGGTTTAAACAGTTACTTGCATTTATACCTTCACACTTTAATGGTTGGGCATTTAATTGGTATTTTTTTACTATGTCACCCAACGCGTTGTAAGGATTTACTGTTGGCTTGTAATCAATATGAGCGCAACCCGATAAAGTAAGCAGTAAAATAATATAAAATATTTTCATAGCCCTTGCTCCTGTATATAGCTAAGTACCTGTGTGTCTATATTTGCCTGTTCCCACGAACGTAATGTGTTAATTGGTTCACGCACCAGATTTGGAGTTACAACAATTATAAGCTCGCGGTTGTTTTCACTTTTGCTGGTTGTTTCACTTAACTTGCCTAGCATGCTATTGCCGTTGCCATCAGGTACAAAGTCGTGGCTTGCATTGTTATCGGTGCTAATTAAGCCACCAATAATAAGAGGCTGACCATCTTTTAAACGCGTTGACGTTTGCATGCTGCGTGTATTAAATGCACTACTGTTTAAACTGCTGCCTGTGCTTTGTGCAATTTCGGCAGTTAACGTGGTATCGGGTAATGAAATTACTGGGTTTAGATCAAGTGTTATTCTATCTTTGTCGTCAACCATGGCGCGTACATTTAATTCAACTCCGAATGATTTAAATTCTGTACCGCTAAACACCGACCCACTACTACCTTGCTGACCGCTTGTAATGCCAGATGGGCTATAACTTGTAGGTACAGGTACTTCACCACCGACTTTAAACACGGCACTTTCACCGGCTAAAACCGTGATTGTAGGGCGAGAAAGCGTTCGAGAAATACCTTCTTGTTCAAGTAATGAAAATAACATATCAATGGCAAACTGTGAGGTAGAAAGCTGTAAGTTATTAGTTAATTGACCGCCAATTAATTGCAGCGCATTTTCTATTGTTGCAGAGCCTGATTCGCGTTCAGTCATACCGTCACGGCCAAATAAACCCGCTTCTTTTTCATATCCATTAGAGAGCACGCTAATATCTGGGCGCCATTGCTTTAACCTACGTTGATTTACTTCGTATAGCTGCACCGATACACGCACTTGCGGTAAATCTTCAACTTCAATACTCGACAAAACTTTACCGCCAGCCACTGACAGCAACGTTGCTCTTGCAATATTAGAACTCACATTACTTAAATTTAATCCTGAGGTAGCATCATTTATTAAACCGCCTGACTCGTTGGCAAGTACTTCAATACCTGAACTTTTATCCTGCGTTGCGCCGCCCATTAAATTATTAGGATCAAGAGGAGAGCCCTGAGTTTGTAATGCTTGCTCTGGTTCGAATAATTTATTAATTGTATTTAATAAGCGCACTAGCTCTATCTGGTTTTTTACAGAGCCGGAAAGTAAAAACACATCGTTGTCGTCATTTGATAACTCATCAACCGAGATGCGTTTAATGGTCACTTTATCTGCGCCCATTGATTTAATCACTTCGCTAATACGCTCTTCTTTTGGCTTGGGTGCTTGAGTTACTTTTATTAAATTAATAATAGCGACTTTACTCGAGTTTTGAGAGCTGCCGCCGTTTGCGTTACCCAAGCCTTGCAAGCGTTGAGCAAGTGAATTAAACATACCTTGGTTAGGATTTGAGGTGATAACGGGTTGTGATGCTTGTGAGCTACTGGCATAAAGGTAGTTTTTTGCAGCTTCATAAGCGGCATGACGATAATTTATAGTAGGTACTTCACCACGTAATACAACAGCATGGCGATCAGGTGCTATGGTTAACTGCACGTCAGGGTGAATATCGTTTAAGGCATTTTCTAGTACGCTGTAGTCTTCGGTTACGCCAAGTAAAAATGTTTCAGAGCTTTTATCGTCGTACCACACCATCATAGATGTACGGCCTAACTTTTTAGCTAAAATTAGTAGCTCGCGACCATTAACCACGTTCACATCAAGCGTTGTTTCGTGGCCTAGTGCTATACGCGAAATATCACGGGTAAACACAAAGCGAGTATGCGTCCATTTAACCAAGTGCGATACTTTTTGTACCCGCTCACCATTTGCATTTTCTATATAATCTAAATGACTTTCACTGCCCATAGCGGTAAAAGATATTAGTAATAGTATAAAAATAAATTTTAACATAAGCCTTTCCCTCAATTTGCTTACTATATAGGTAGCAAGTATGAGGCCAAAGGTTTTTGTTTTTATAATCAATGGATTAAGATGTATGAACGTGTTTTTTATTATTTTGATTCGCAAATTGCAAATCAATGATTCACACAGGGATTAATAAAGGAATAAGCTTAAAAGGGGTAAGCACAGAGCATGTAAATACGCTCTGCACTGGTATTAATTAATGCAAAGCGGCTGTAAACGGAATGCTTTCACAAATTTTAGCTTCAGCTATAAGCAGCTCTTCTAGACGAACATCAACTTCTTCTTTTTCAAAGTATTCGTAAGCGAGTTCTACAAATAGGTTTTTATGTTTTTCTTCTGACTTAGCAATAGCAACATAAAAGTCTTTTTCTTTACCCTCAGGAAGTGCTTGTGCAACTAAAGAAAAACGCTCGTGGCCACGTGCTTCAATGACACCACCTACTAGTAATCGGTCCATTAAAAAACCATCACGACCGTGTCTAAATAGTGCACGTATTTGTTTTATGTACGGATCTTTTTTGTCGTCACCTAAGTTTACATCGCGCTCTAAAAGTAACTTAAGCACTTGTTTAAAGTGTATTAATTCTTCTAGTGCTAAATCGGTCATGGCTTTTACTAATTTACGTTTGTCTGGGTAATGCGAAAGCATAGACATAGCCATACCCGATGCTTTTTTTTCAGCAGCGGCATGATCTTGTAAAAAAGTATTAAAGTCAGCAAGGACAACTTCGGTCCATTCAAATGGGGTGTGGTATTTTAATTCAAACATGTTCTGTACAACTTAAATAATAATGCGGGGATTTTAACGTATTTGTTTTAAAAAATCTTGTAAGGCAGTAATTTATCTATCCGTCCTTTAGCCGTAGATTCAACTTTTAACGGGTGTTTAATATCGTTCCACGCGGTGACTTTGCCGCCCATATTCATTTTTTCAAAATCAGTTTTATCACTTTTTAATGCTAAAAAATCGCATAACTTTTTATAGCTATCAGGCTTTGCTATATCAATGGATAAAAAATCGTTGTCGCGGTTATTAAAGTACGTTTGAGCATCATTAAAATGTTTTTTATAGCAGTGAGCTAAGTAACTATCGTCGCTAATATTATTAAGCGAAAGCTCACTAAACGTATTTAAATAACAGCGTTTTATATGAATATTAAAGCCCCCGTCTGCACGGGTTAAATTAGTGTGCATACGCGTTAAAAGCTGTTTTATTGATACAAGCCATGCACCAAGTTCGCGCTCTAAATAAATAAACTTAGAGTGTGGGTAATGAATATCAAGCGCTTTAAAGTCATTAAATATGGGAGTGTCGGCAATCGCGTTAGCATTTTCAAAACAAGCATTAGTATACGCGGTATGCGCCGTTGTAATACCAAGCTCTAAAAATGCGTGGCACACACTCGTTGTGCCGGTACGCGGTAAACCTATTATAAATATTTTGCTCATTAACTTTTCTTTAATTAGCCACGTGTCACTAGCAATACAAAGGCGCTAACAATAATCACTAAAAATGTAGTAATAGTACCAATTTGGCGATATTTCAGGCTTTTTTCTACTATGCCTATATTTTGAAACACACGCCCTATTAATAACGCACCACCTAATATATGACAGTAATGGCTAGCAATCCCTTGGTATTCTGCCAAAAAAAGTAAAATTAAAGCAATTGGCACGTACTCCATAAAGTTAGCGTGGGCACGCACAGCACGTTGCAGCGTTGCGTTACCATTATCACCAAGTGATATCTGCTCCGCGCGGCGCACTTTTATTACGTTAAAGCTCAAATAAATGTAAAAGAATGCAAGTAATGCAGCATAAGTTGAAATGATCACGGCGTTTTCCTGTTATTTTTATCGCATAAGCATGCGCTTTATTATTGTGGGCGTGATAATAACATATAAATTTGAGCAGCATTATCAGAAGTTTAATAAATGCCTATGCTAAGCTAAGGGTATTAAGTAAGTAGAAAAATACATAAGGATTTTATGTTTGTACCTCGCAAAGTAGCCGACAGTTACCGTGAAATGATTAACAGTATTGGCTTTTACCCTTCTATGCTTTCAGTGGGCTTTTTAGTATTTGCCATTATAACTATGTCGGTTGAATATTTAGCCCCTATTGAGCAGCTAAAATCGTTTATATCGGTTGTACTTGTTGATAGCGCCGAAAACGCGCGTACTATTTTAAGCACCTTAGCAGGGAGTATTATTTCGCTAACTGTTTTTAGTTTTTCTATGGTTATGGTTGTTTTAAATTCGGCCAGTGCGAGTTTATCGCCCCGCGTAGTGCCTGGGCTTATTACGCGTAAATCACACCAAATGGTTTTGGGGTTTTATTTAGGCAGCATAATTTACTCTATTATTATGCTTATAAATATTAATAAGCTTGATGGTGGCAGTACGGCAATTCCTTCAATTGGTGTGTTGTTTGCACTTATTTTTGGCCTGATTTCATTAGGTTTGTTTGTATTTTTTATACATTCAATCTCTCGCGCCATTCAGGTTGATAACGTATTAAATGGCTTGTTTAGCCAAACTAAAAACGAAATTAAAACAATAATACAAAGACAACAAGAGAACCCAGTAGAAGACTTTCCAGACTTTAGCAAATGGCATTCGGTTAGCAGTAAAACAGAAGGGTATTATAAAGGCGTACATACCGATAAGCTGTGTGCCATTTTGGCAGAGCAAGATATAAAGGTGTATATATCTGTAAACCAGGGCTATTTTACAGTTAAAGGCTATCCGTTTTTAAAATGTAATAAAGATATAGCGAACGATGAAGAGCTGATAAATAAAATTCTCGACTGCTTTATTTTTTATATAGAAGAGTACATTAGCGATCATTACCGTTATGGGTTAACGCAAATATCAGAAATTGCAGTTAAGGCAATGAGCCCGGGCATAAACGATCCAGGTACTGCGGTTAAATCAATTGATATGCTGAGTATTTTACTTATTCAACGGCTGTCAATTAACGATATTAACTACTCGTTTAAGCACAGTGATAATGCCCCATTGTTGTACCTTCATGAAACAAGCTTTGATGAGTTATTACACGACAACTTTACACCGCTGCGTAATTACGCCAAAGGCGATGCATACGTAATGACAAACGTGCTTGAGGCATTTAAAAATATTTTGTTTGTTGCCCATAAAGATACCGATGCACGCAACAGTTTATTTAACTATTTAAATGCGATTGTTGATGACATAAATGAACATGTAACTAATGAATACGACAGACGCGAAGTGACTAATATGCTCAACTCAATAGCGCGTATTAGCCAAGAGCAAGGTGAGAAGTTGGTGGCACGTTTTGAGCACCACCAAAAATAAAGTTTAATCTATGTAGTACACAGCGTAGCTTGAGGCTGTTACTTTAATCTCTCCAGCATGGTAGGCATCAGGTACATAGTTACTTGGTGCGCTATCAGCCATCATTACTTTTTCTGTGCGCATATAAGGTTGCGACTGCACATTGAGTGGACTTAGTGACGCGCTGTACAACCCTTTTAAATCAACGCCATAATCTTCACTAAACTCTTTTGCTGCATCCCGTGCGTCTTTAATTGCTAACTTTTGCGCTTTTTTATGCAGCTCGTTGTAGTTACTTGCTAAAAATTGCGTTTGATTAATTTCGTTAATACCGTTGTTAACTAAGCTTTGTAGTAACTCAGGGTATTTATTTATATCGCTAAGTTTTACAGTTAATGTACGAGAAACCTTAAAGCCTTTAAATTCTTGATTACCGGTAGTGCGGTTGTATTGGCTATCACGGTTTATTGAAATTTGTCCGGCGTTTATATCTCCCTCTTTAACACCAATTTCTTTTACGAGCTTAATTGCCTTGGCGATGGTTAAGTCGGTTTTATTTTTAGCAGCAATTAAGTCTTTATCAACTTCAGTAATACCTACGCTAAGCTGTACGTAATCTGGCATTGTAGTAAGAGTCGCTTCGCCCTTAACATAAATATGAGGAGCATCGGGAGTCGCTGCCGCGAGTGCATCAAAACTAAGTACGTTTAAAGCCAGTGCACCACCTAAAACAAAAGTCAGTGTTTTCATTAAGTCGATCCTTTAATTATGTAAAAACAAGTAAACACCGTACGTGGTTAATTAAATATGAACAAGCACAAAAAAACAGGCCATTGCCTGTTTTTTGTTAAGCGTTGTAATTAATGCTATTACACCATTTACTTTTAATTACGTATAAACGTTATTAAACACTACAACGTTTATAGTTACGGTATTTTGGTAACCAGTAATTTTTGTCGATTGCTGCCCATAACGCATCATCAGTAATCTCAAGAGCAACGCCCTCTTCGATTGCTTTTTTAGCAATGGCAAATGCAATACGCTTACTTAGCGTTTCAATTTCAGTTAGGGCTGGTAATAAACTACCTTTACCTGTGTTTGCACGCGGCGACGACTCTGCAAGCATTTCGCTAGACACACTTAACATAGCATCTGTAATGCGTGTCGCTTTAGCGGCAATAACCCCTAAACCAATACCAGGAAAAATATAGCTATTGTTACATTGTGGGATTGGGAAAATTTCACCGTTGTGTTCAACCGGATCAAACGGGCTACCTGTTGCAACAAGTGCCTTGCCATCTGTCCATTTAATAACATCAGCAGGATGCGCTTCTACCTGCTTAGATGGATTACTCAATGGGAAAATAATTGGCTGCTCACAACCTGCGTGCATTGCACGAATAGCTTGCTCAGTAAATAAACCAGGTTGGCCTGAAACACCAATTAAAATGTCTGGTTGTGCACAGTTCATAACATCAAGAAGTGATGCGTATTCACCGCTGTAAGTCCAATCACTTAACGAGCCTTGCGGTTGTGCAAGTGCTTGTTGGAAATCGCGTAAGCCTTCCATACCCTCTGAAAGCAGGCCAAAACGGTCAACCATAAATACTTGGCTACGCGCTTGAGCTTCTGTAATACCTTCAAAAACCATTTGGCTAATAATTTGCTCAGCAATACCACAACCAGCAGAGCCTGCACCCACAAAAACTACTTTTTGTTGGCTTAGGGTTGAATTTTTAACGCGACACGCAGCAAGTAAAGAACCGACCGTTACAGCCGCAGTACCTTGAATGTCATCGTTAAAGCTACAAATTTCATTGCGGTAGCGCTTAAGTAACGGCATTGCATTTGGCTGTGCAAAATCTTCAAACTGAAGTAATACATTTGGCCAGCGACGTTTAACCGCTTTAATGAATAAATCTAAAAACTCATCGTATTCGTCTTGAGCAATACGCTTATGGCGTGCACCCATGTACATAGGGTCGTTTAAAAGCTTTTCGTTATTAGTACCCACATCAAGCATTACAGGCAATGTGTATGCTGGGCTTATACCACCACACGCAGTGTAAAGTGACAATTTACCAATTGGGATACCCATGCCACCAATACCCTGATCGCCTAGGCCTAAAATACGCTCGCCATCGGTTACAACAATAACTTTTACTTTACCTTTGGTAGCGTTGCGTAAAATGTCGTCAATTTGGTAACGATCTTCATACGAAATAAATAAGCCACGTGCGCTGCGATAAATGTCTGAGAATTTTTCACAAGCGTCACCAACTGTAGGCGTGTAAATGATTGGCATCATTTCTTCAAGGTGGTCACGCACTAAACGGTAGTAAAGTGTTTCGTTGTTATCTTGAATCGCACGTAAGTAAATATGCTTATTAAGGTTGTCGGTAAAGCTAGAATACTGCTGATAACAACGCTCAACTTGCTCTTCTATTGTTTCAAAGCGAGGAGGAAGTAAACCAGCAAGATTGAAATTTTCGCGTTCTTTTTTACTAAAGGCGCTGCCTTTATTTAATAGCGGTGTTTCAATTAGGCCAGGGCCAGAATGATGAATATATAAGTAGTTAGGATCAGTATTAGTTGTCATATTTCCAGGCTTTAACGGAGTCTTAAGTTATGATCTGTCATTATCAGTGTTAGAGGTTTAATTGCAACGACAATTAAGCTAGTCAGACCATTGAGAGAAAATACATGCGGGCTTCACTGCCCGCATGCATATTATACATAATTTAAAATTTGATAGTGGCGTTATTATCAGTTAAATCAGATAACGCAACACCTTCACGGCGAGGGTCTGCACCACCATATAAGGTATTATTTTTAACTTCAACTGCGTGTAAGCCTGAGTTTAAATCAATAATACGTACATTGTGGCCGCGTTTAGTAAGCGCAGGCGCAATGGCTTCAATGGTTGTGCCTTTTTCAAGGCTGGTGTAATCGTTACGATTTGTTGTACGCGGTAAGTTAATAGCGTCTTGCGCTGATAAATTCCAATCAATAACACCCACAACAACTTGTGCAACGTAATCAATGATACGACTACCGCCAGGTGAGCCTACAATTAAACGTAAGCTGCCATCTTTATTAAATACCATTACCGGTGACATAGAGCTACGCGGGCGTTTACCAGCCTCTACACGGTTTGCTACAAGCTTGCCGTTTTTACGTGGCGATAACGAAAAGTCAGTTAGTTGGTTATTTAAAATAAAGCCATTAACCATAACCGTAGAGCCAAACGCCATTTCAATTGAACTGGTCATCGAAACTGCATTACCTTTACTATCTACAATAGAGACATGCGAAGTAGAAGGTAACTCGTATGAATCATCCATTGCATAACTTAAGTACCCTACTGGATTACCGGCTACGGCTTTTTGGTCTGTTTCGGTAATTAATTTAGCGCGTGAGGCAATGTAATCTTTGTTTAAGAGTTCTTGTGTAGGTACTTGAGTGAAATCGGGATCGCCCATGTACATATCGCGATCGGCAAATGCAATACGCGAAGCTTGGCTAAAGTAATGAATCGCCTTTTCGCCATTTGGTTTAAGTGCGCTCATATCTTTATGCTCAAGTAAGCCAAGCATTTGTAGTACTGCTACACCGCCACTACTTGGTGGCGCCATAGAGCACACGTTATAAGCACGGTATTGTATACATACCGCATCGCGTTCTTTACTTTTGTAATCTGCTAAATCTTGCACACTTAATTTACCAGGGGCAACTTTAGAGTGCTGTACAGCATTAACCATTTGTTTAGCGTTTTCGCCTTTGTAAAATGCATCAATGCCCTGCTTTGCGATGTCTTTGTATAAATCAGCAAGTGGTTGATTCTTTTTAACGCTACCCGCTTCGATTAATTTTCCATTTGGGTAAAAGTATTCGTTAATAATCGGCATACTCAATACGCCTGGGTTTAACTGGCGTGCTAATAAGCCATGTAAACGCGGCGAAATTACAAAGCCTTGCTCTGCAAGTTCAATAGCCGGTTTAAAAAGCGCTTCCCACGGCAATGTACCGTATTGTTTATGCGCGCTTGCAAAGGTATGTAAAATACCAGGCACACCAACAGAGCGTCCGCCTACTACAGCTTCAATCCATTTAACGGCTTTACCGTGCTTATCTAAAAACAGTGTTTCGTCTGCATTTGCAGGTGCTGTTTCGCGGCCATCAAAACTAGTCAGCTTATTGTTTGCTTTGTTGTAGTACATCATAAATGTACCGCCGCCAATACCTGACGATTGCGGTTCAACTAAAGTAAGCACTAGTTGAGTTGCAATGGCAGCATCTACGGCACTGCCGCCTTGGGCTAAAATTTGTTGACCGGCTCTGGAGGCATATGGATTTGCCGCAGCAACCATGTATTTATCACCTTGCACTACTTTTTTATGGATTAATCCAGTAGCGGCTTCAGGTTCGCGAGTTTCAATTTGAGTTGCTTGCTGTGCAAATGAAGGCAGTGATACTGCGCACAGCCCAATGGCAAATAATGAGTTAAGTTTAAAATGCATAAAAATACTAAAAACACTTAATTACGTAGTTGTATTTGGCATCTTAAAGTTAAACGGGCACAATATGCAAAAATTTTGACTAAAAAAATATAATAAAATGCTTAATTTACCTATTCAACCTCGTTATATATTACCGCCTATTATTCTGCTGCTATTTAGTACCATTTTTGCTGCATTTGATTTAAATAATTTACTTGAATTTAACCGAAGCCTAATTGATGAAGGCGAACTGTGGCGAATTTTTTCTAGCCAATTTGTTCATGCTAATTGGGCTCATTTGGGACTAAATGCCAGTGGTGTTTTACTAATATGGCTTTTACATGGCGAATACACATCACCTACTCGCTACGCTTTTAATACAACTGCGCTAGCACTGTGGTGTGGACTCGGCGTGTATTGGTTTTGCCCAAGCATACATATTTACACCGGATTAAGTGCTCTACTGCATGGTGTAATTATTTGGGGGGCAGTTAAAGACATAACTGTAGGGCTTAAGTCGGGTTATTTATTATTTGTAGGCGTATGGATTAAAATAGCGTTTGAGCAATTTAGCGGCCCTAATGCTGATATTGGAAAGCTTATTAACTCCACTGTGGCTATTGACGCACATTTAATTGGTGTCATTGGCGGGACTCTGCTTGCCATACCACTGGCTATAGAGCTCCTTAAAAAGAACTTTAAAAAGAAAAAATAAAGTTAGATTTTGTTCAACCCAATAAAAACGCCGCATTGGTTAACTAAACCAATGCGGCGTTTTTGTTTTTATACTTTAAGAATTAAAGATTAAAGCGTTTCTTTAAATAACTTATGAATACGTCGGTATTCGTCTAACCAACTTGAAGGCTGTACAAAACCATGTGGTTCAACAGGGAATATAGCTGTTTCAAAGTTTTGCTTTTCTAGCTCTATTAAGCGCTGTACTAAACGCACTGAGTCTTGAAAAAACACGTTATCGTCAACCATGGGTGCGTTAATTAATAAACGTTTGTTTAAACCCTCAGCGTAATAAATTGGCGAGCTGCGCTCATATGCAATCGGGTCAACATCAGGATGGTTTAATATATTAGCCGTATAACCTGTGTTGTAATGTGCCCAGTCGGTAACAGGTCGTAGTGCTGCACCCGATTGAAATAACTCAGGCGCGGTAAACAATGCCATAAAGGTCATAAAGCCGCCGTATGAGCCACCATAAGTACCAACTGCTTTGGTATCAACGTTGGCATTTTGCGCCATCCATTTAACGCCATCGGCTAAATCTTGTGTTTCAGGTGTGCCCATTTGACGATAAATCGCGGTGCGCCAATCACGGCCGTAACCTTTAGATGCGCGGTAATCCATATCCATTACTATGTAACCTTCATCAGCGAGCAATGAATGGAACATAAATTCACGAAAATAAACCGAAAACCCCATATGTGAGTTTTGTAAGTAACCCGCGCCGTGATTAAAAATAACCGCTTTGCGGTTTTTACCTACTTCACCTTCTACGTAATCAGCTGGGTAGTACACTTTTGCGTATATTGGTTGATCAGTATGGCTCGATGGCACAGCAACAATTTTAGGTGCAGTTAGCTTTTTAGCTAAAAACTCATCCGACACAGTATGCGTTAATCGCGTTGCTTTCGTATTGGCTTGAGCATCAGCTACATAAAGCTCATTAGGCATGGTAATTGTAGAGTGCTTAAGGAGTAACTTGCTTTCATCTGGGCTTAACGTGTAATCAGTCATGCCATTTAAGTCAGTAACTTGCTCGCTATTACCTGTTTGTGGGTTAACACGGTAAATTTCGTACAGACCTGGGTGCTCAACATTCGCTTTATAATAAATTGCGCTGTCGTCGCTGGTAAGCGTTAAGTTAGAAACCTCAAATTGGCCTTGTGTTAGCGCAGTTGCTTTGCCGTTAATTGGTTTTTTATAAAGCTGGCTGTAACCTGACTCTTCCGATAGGTAATAAAGCGTGTTTGAGTTATGTAACCAACCAAAGTCGTTAAACGCGTAAGCAATCCATGCGTCGTCATGCAGGCGATGTTGCGACACAAGTTTGTTGTTTTTAAAATCTACAGTTGCAAGCCAGCGGTCTTTGTTGTCCCACGCTTCAAGCATGATAGCTACTTGCGAGCCGTCATCGTTCCATACTATTGGGCTTTGCTCAAAACCCCAGTCCATAATAAGGTTAATGCCACGAGGCGCCTTTGTAGACTTATATGTTTTACCATCACGTGCATAATTTTCTTTTTTAACTGCGGCTAAAACATCTTCATCAAAGCCTGGTAAGGTATTAAAGCTAAGTGATGTTTGCTCTTTGTTAGTTAAATTGATGTACACAAGCTTTGAGGTTTCTTCTTTAGCGTCGGCTACACGGCGGCGTGCTTTTTTAGGCTCAATGGTTGCATCATTTGTAATGTAGTTAGGCATAATATCGCCATCACCGCGCCAATCTGTTTGCTTTTGTACAACGACTAACAGCGCATCACCATTTGGCGAAAGCTGTGCTTCTGCAACTTTATTACCGTCACCTAAGTAGTAAGCCGTGTTAGCAATTGAATCGTTTTGTTCATTAATTTGCTCATTACGTGCTTGCTTATCTTTTTTATTTTTTTGTTGAAGCGCCACAAACTTAATCAATTTATGCTGCTCTTTAGCAATATACGTGCTTGGCTCTTCAATACCTTTTGGCTCATCAGCAAGTTTTAAGTTAGCAAGCTCAGTGGTTAAGCCTGTTTTTAAATCAACTTTAAAAAACACATTGCCTTGGCGGTAAACTAAATCGCCGTTATTTAAAAATTGTGGTTTAGACTCGCTCGCTGATGTCGCTGTAATTTGCTTAAGTTCACCCGTTTTTAGGTTTTTAACAAATACATTGCCTTTAAAGGTGTAGGCCGCCATTGTTTTATTTTTTGAATAAACGGCTTTATTTGAACCTACAGTATGAAGTTTATTAAGTGCAATTTGCTCTGCTGTTTGGCTAGTAACAGATTGGCTAAATAAATCGCGTAGTGTATTACCTTGCTCTTTTTGAGCATAAATAATAGTAGCCGAATCGCTTGCCCAATAAGCGCTCTCTGGCTGATTGCCCATCCAATCCGGATCGGCCATTGCTTGTTCTAGCGTTATTTTTTGTGAGCCGATATCTGCTGGCGTGTTTACAACCGCAGCAACCGATGTTGCTGGTAAAGCACTTTGCTGTGTTGATGAGGTGTTAGCGGTCGCGCTACAACCTGCAAGCATGACACTTGAGGCAACAGCTAAGGCCACTAACGTTTTAGATGAAGAAAAATTAAAAATCATAGTGCTTCTATACGGTTATTATAATTAAGCCGTATTTAAGCAGAAGCACTCAAGTTATTGCAATTTTTTAAGATAAATAGCCATTAAACAGGGTAAAGCTCAGTTTACTAGCGCATCCCCTGTTAATAGGCGTTATTCAACGATTAAATCAAGCCACACCAGTCGATGATCGCTCGATGCGTTTCTGTCTTTAATTAAACGATATTCATTACTCGTTTTAGTAGGCCAAAACACACCACCATCCTTAATTTTTAAGCCGTAGTTTGACGGTAAAACGTAATCAACACGCGCTTGCCAATTAGCACTGTAATTTTGTGCATAAGGCACATCATACTGCTCTTTAGCGCCCTCACTTTTTTGAATAAAGCTTGCATTTATCAATGGGTTTTTAAGCAGTTGGTCGGTGGTATTTGTGCGGGCTTTATCCCCTTCAGGGGCTGCATTTAAATCACCTAAAATAACAAAACGAGAGTCAGTTTTTAAACCGCCCTTTTCGCCTTTATCATCGTAAATATACTTAGCGTTTGAAACGTAATCGGCAATTAACCTTACTTCATCGTGATTACGTTTGCCGTTTCTATCCTCTTCGCCATCAAATACAGGCGGTGTTGGGTGAGATGCAATAACATGAATGGTTTTATCATTTACGTTAATAGGTAAATCCCAAAACGATTTAGAGCTAAGTCTAAGTGCTTGCCATTCTTGTGCGTTATACCAGTTTTCGCCTGTTTTAGGCATTACGGGCATTTGTGCATTTGGCATGTCTTTATATTTAAAGGTTTGAAGGGTTCTTACTTTATCAAAATCGATTGGGTATTTTGACAAAATAGCCATACCGTAATGCCCTTCAAAAAAGCCAAAGCCTTGTGCATCGCCCATCACGCCATTTTTCTTGCCATCGTTATCTAAATCAAACTCGGTAGCTAGGCCTGTATTTACCGGGGCTATATAAGAGTAAGGGTAATTAATAGCGGCTTGTTTTTGCTGACCTACATTTAAATAATGTTGATTAAAGTATTCAATTCCCTGCTCTTTTGGGATGTAATCAAATTCGTTAAGTAAAATAATATCAGGGCGAACACGTTGAATAATTTCCGCTATGTTCTTAATTTGCTGGTGGTTTGCTTTAAGTGCATTAACTAAAGCATCACTTTTAACTTGCTCACCTTTAGGTGTGTGATTAGTTGCATCCATACTTACATTAAAAGTAGCAACACGAAGAGAGTCTGATGCAAATGCACTGTTACTAAAAAAAGGACTAAAAGAAGCGGCAACAAGTAGTGCGCTATAAATTGCTTTAAGTTTCATTAAATAATTTCACTGTAAAATTTTAGACGCAATCATTATTTCACAATCTAGGTAACCTTGCGCCTTTTTTAAATACAAAAAAATGCCGAGCAAGCTCGGCATTTAATAAAACGGTTAGCCATTTAATGAAGAATTATGTTAGCCGCCGCTTTTAAAATACCTGGGTAGTCTTGCTCAGGTAGATATTCAGTAAGCTCACCTAATTTATCTGCTAGATCGTTCATGCTAGTGGCTGATACATTTATATGGCCCATTTTACGACCTGGTTTTGCCGTTTTACCGTACCAGTGGCTAGTCACATCTGCGTATTTTAGTACGTCAGCTGGAATATTAGGTTGCCCTAGTACGTTTATCATCGCGGTAATGTGTTTAAGCTCTGTATTACCAAGCGGCAAACCTGCAACAGCACGCATGTGGTTTTCAAACTGTGAGCAATGGCAGCCTTGTTGCGTCCAGTGGCCTGAGTTATGTACACGCGGTGCAATTTCGTTAACGAGTAACGTGCCTTGTACATCAAAAAACTCTATTGCTAATACGCCAACGTAGTTAAGCTCGTTTGCTATTTTTGTAAATGCATCGTTTGCTTGCGCTTCAACGCTGTGATTATTTTTACCGGCAATAGAAAGCGTTAACACACCATTTGTGTGCTCGTTTTCTGTTAGCGGATAAATAGCAACATTACCGTGTTTATCGCGCGCACCAATAATAGATACTTCACGATCAAACGGGATCATTTTTTCAGCAATAATCGTATGTGGGGTAAGCTGCGTACCCGATGCAATAAAATCAGCCATTTGTGACCAAATTTCGTCTATTTGACTATCCGATTTTAAACGCCATTGGCCTTTTCCATCGTAACCTGCTTGGCATGTTTTAATAACAAGTGGCTTACCTAGGGTTTTAACTGCGTGTTCTAGATGCGCTTTTTCAGTAATTAATTGATACGGCGCACAAGTTACGTTTGTTTTACCAAGCAATGCTTTTTCAAGCGAGCGATCGCCACCGGTTTTAATAGCAGCTTTACCTGGGTAAAACTTATTGCTGTTACAGCAAAGTGTTAGTACGTCATCAGGAATGTGCTCAAACTCTGCAGTAATTGCATCAGCGTTTAATATTGCTTGCTCGAGTGACGTGCTATAAACCTCACCAGTTAGCGGATGCTTAATTTGCTTGCTGCCTACATCGTACGCAACAACGTTTAAATTAAGCGGCGCGCCTGCAAGACTCATCATACGTGCAAGTTGCCCTGCACCTAATATTAAAATATTCATTATTACTCTGCAGGGTTTGGATTAGCTAATATAGTGTCGGTTTGAGCTTTACGAAACGCTTCAATTTTTGCAAAAATTTCTGGATTTTGACACCCTAAAATTTGTGCGGCTAGTAAACCTGCGTTTGCTGCGCCCGGCTCACCAATTGCAAGTGTGCCCACTGCAACGCCTTTAGGCATTTGGCAAATAGATAAAAGTGAATCAACACCATTTAATGCTTTTGATTTTACAGGTACGCCAAGTACAGGTAGTGACGTAAAAGCAGCTGCCATGCCAGGTAAATGCGCAGCGCCGCCAGCGCCAGCAATAATAACTTTAATACCACGTTCTGCGGCTGAACTTGCGTAATCAGCAAGTAATTGAGGAGTGCGGTGTGCAGACACGACTTTAGTTTCGTACTTAATGCCAAAATGCTCTAGCATAAGTGCTGCATGTTCCATGGTTGGCCAATCTGATTTAGAACCCATAATAATGCCAACAGTCATAAATACTCCTCAGTAATATATTTTTAAAATAGCGGACTTATGTCCTGTTTAAGCCGGGTATTATACCCAAAGCCATATTAATTGCGACTAATACAAAGCTACAAAAACAAAAAAGCCATGTTTAAACATGGCTTTTTAGGGTTAACGGGTAAATAGCTAATTAAGCTTCTTTACTCGCTAGGTATTCTGCGTAGTTGCCTCTAAAGTCAATGATTTTACCATCTTTAACTTCCCAAATACGGGTAGCTACCGATGATACAAATTGACGATCGTGCGATACAAACATTAATGTACCTTCGTAGGCTTCAAGTGCTAAGTTAAGCGCTTCAATAGATTCCATATCCATGTGGTTGGTTGGCTCATCCATTAGCAATATGTTTGGTTTATGCATCATAATTTTACCAAACAGCATGCGGCCTTGCTCACCACCTGAAATTACTTTAACTGACTTCTTAATATCGTTTTGAGAGAACAGCATACGACCTAAGAAGCTGCGAACCACTTGCTCGTCGTCGCCTTCTTGTTGCCATTGTTCCATCCACTGAAACAAGTTCATGTCGGTTGCAAATTCATCTGCGTGATCTTGCGCGTAGTAACCAATATTCGCATTTTCTGAGAACTTAAACTCACCGGCTTTAGGTGCTAAGCGCCCTGCCAATGTATTAAGTAATGTTGTTTTACCAACACCGTTTTCACCAATAATAGCAATACGTTCGCCAACTTCTACTAAACCTTCAAGTCCAGAAAACAACGTGTTGTCGTCAAAACCTTGCGTTAAGTTATTCATTTCAAGCGCGTTTCTGAATAACTGCTTTTCTTGGTCGAAACGAATAAACGGTGTTTGACGTGAAGACGCTTTAACTTCGTCTAACTGAATTTTGTCGATACGTTTAGCGCGCGATGTTGCTTGCTTAGCTTTAGATGCGTTAGCAGAGAAACGTGATACAAACTGTTGAAGTTCAGCAATTTGGTTTTTCTTCTTCGCGTTTTCGCTAAGTAGCTGCTCACGTGCTTGCGTTGCTGCAAACATGTATTCGTCGTAGTTACCTGAGTAAATACGTAGCTCACCGTAGTCAATATCGGCCATGTGAGTACACACAGAGTTTAAAAAGTGACGGTCATGCGAGATGATTATCATGGTACAGTCGCGTTGGTTTAACACGTCTTCTAACCACTTGATGGTGTAAATATCCAAGTTATTGGTAGGCTCATCAAGTAGCATTATATCTGGGTCTGAAAACAACACCTGTGCAAGTAGCACTCGTAGTTTAAAACCAGGTGCAATTTCTGACATTGGGCCAAAGTGTTGGTCTGTGCCAATACCTACGCCTAATAGAAGCTCGCCTGCTTTAGATTCAGCAGAGTAACCATCCATTTCAGCAAACTCAGTTTCAAGATCGGCTACTTTCATACCGTCGTCTTCACTCATTTCTGGTAAAGAGTAAATACGGTCGCGTTCTTGTTTTATTTTCCACAGCTCTTTGTGACCCATGATCACAGTATCAATTACTGAGTATTCTTCGTAGGCAAACTGGTCTTGGTTTAGTTTAGCAACACGTTCATTTGGATCAGTACTTACATTACCTGAAGACGCTTCGAGCTCACCACTTAGAATCTTCATAAATGTTGATTTACCACAACCATTTGCACCGATTAAACCGTAACGGTTTCCGTCGCCAAATTTTGCTGAGATATTTTCAAATAATGGTTTAGCACCAAATTGCATGGTGACATTAGCTGTACTAATAATAGCGCTACCCTCCAAAGGAGTAATGATGTATTTAAATTGCGCGCAGTTTAAACCAAAATGGCCTGTTTTTCTATGAAAGTTTAAAGGCAAACTAACGCGTTTTAGCCATTTATTAGCACTGTATAGTGGGTAACTCAAATAACAGATTAAATTAAATGGTTTTGTAAATTTTTATTCAGCTTACACAAGTAAAAATTCATCAATATATTCACTTTAATACGTCTAGGGAGTTTAGAATTACGTATACTGAATTAGAGTAAAAACACTTTTAACGTGTTTGTGTGTTTACTTAACTCATTTTTGTACACGCAGTAACAATAAAAAGTTATATTTATGAAAATAAAGTACTTTTAGAGCTTTTGCACTAGTCGCTATTTTTTAACCAAGATGAAATTAATTCAAATTAGAATTTTTACACACCACCTATTACCAATCCTTTTTACCTACAAAACAACTAAAAAAACAAACCTCAGCAACACCTGAAAAACAAAATTAACCTCAAGTGAATGTCAATTAAGTTTGCCGTTCAATTTTGTTGATTTTTTTTCACTTTTTAGCCGTTTATTGCTTTGTTAATCTTCGAACCTGAATTTTTACCTACGTAAAAACACTGAAATTTACACAGGGCAACACACAAGATGAGCAAAAAATTAGCGACACTGATTAGCGCAAGTATTGTATTAGCACCCGCTGTTTCAGCGGTAGAGTTATACAAAGATGATAAAAACACTCTAAAAGTAGGTGGATATCTTGATGTGCGTGTAATTAACACACAAAACGAAACCGAAGTTGTTAACGGTACTTCGCGCATTAATTTTGGCTTTACCCGAAAGCTCAAGAAAGACTGGACTGCCCTTGCACTCGTAGAATGGGGTGTAAACCCTGTAGGCAGTAGCGATATAATTTATAACAATCGTTTTGAGTCAATTCAGGACGAGTTTTTGTATAACCGTTTAGGTTACGCAGGCCTTTCACACGAAAAGTATGGTCAACTTACCATTGGTAAACAATGGGGTGCATGGTACGACGTAGTTTATGGCACAAATAATAGCTTTGTATGGGATGGTAATGCAGCTGGCGTTTACACCTATAACAAAGACGATGGCGCTGTAAATGGCACTGGCCGTGGTGATAAGTTAGTGCAGTACCGCAATAGCTATAACGATTTTAGTTTTGCAGTACAAGCGCAGCTTAAAAACAGCGAATTTTATACCTGTGACGTAAGCGATATTTCAGAAGAAGAATGCGAAACGCTATGGAACTCTGGCGATAGTGCAGCCCAAGAAGTTGAATTTAACTACACATTTGGTGCATCTGTAACATATACCCCTACAGATATGCTCACGCTTACAGCGGGCATTAACCGTGGCGAGTTTGATTTAACGTTTGGCGATGGTTCTACTCGCAATGTTGAAGATTTAATTTACGGTGCAGGCATTATGTGGGGCAACATTGATAAGCCAGGCCTTTACGTTGCTGCCAACATAAATAAAAACAAAAACCACGACACAGATAATATTGGTCGCTTAATTAAAGACGCAATAGGTATAGAAACATTTGCATCTTACCGCTTTGATAACGATTTTCGCCCTTTTATTGCCTACAACGTGTTTGATGCCGGTGATGACTACGTAATTCAGCCAAACTTTAACGCCGATCCAGACGATGTATTTAAGCGTCAGTTTGCTGTTATTGGCCTTCACTACTTAATTGACGAAGACACTATTGCCTACGTAGAAGCGCGTAAAGACTTTAGCGACTTTGAAAGTGATAACGACGATCAACAAGCACAAATGGAGCAGTCGGAAGATGACGGTATAGCATTTGGTTTTAGATATAAGTTCTAAATATAAGCTCTAAATATAAGTTTAAAAACGACTACAACTTCCCTAAGCACAACCCTTTTAGCCCTTTTAACTTTTTTAACTGGGCTTTTTTTATTCCGCCATACTTTTTTCAATACTCAATTCTGCATTTAAGGCTATTTCAACAAATGCATTAACAGCCGCATTGGTATCTGCTTTTTTAATTTGTAATAGCACCGGGATTTGCGTGAGTACGTCGCTCAGTTTTATAAAATGGCACCCTTCACTATATAATTTACGTACGCAATAAGGCGCAATTGCCACACCAAAGCCAGCAGCCACTTCGGTCACTAATGTTTGCATTGCAAAATGGTTTCATCAAAAAGACCAAGTGCTTCCTCTCTATTAAAAATAATAAATGACTCATTTTTTAGTTTAGCTAAATCAATATTTTTATAATTTGCCAGCGCATGATTTTGATCAACGATGGCCTCCAATGAATCTACATAAATAGTATGACTTACAAATTCATCATTAATTGAATCAGGTCAAGGCCGTGAAAAACCCACATAAATTAAATCGTTTTTAAACGCATGTATTTGCTCAGTTGCAGTCATTTCAAACAATGTAACGTGCACGCTTGGGTATTGCTGTTTATATTCTCGAACCAGTGCTGCCATAAAGGTTAAACATGCCGAGCTTAAGTGCGCCTTTAAACCATATGACGGTAGAGCTCAGCTATGTGAAAGTACGTGGCCGTAACTTATCGTACTTTACGATGGCTGTATTTTCGGGTCAGTTTTTTACCTCATTTATGCAGTACATACCTGGTGGTGAAAAAAACGTATTTATAATTTGTAGCGTTTCAGCATTTATAATTGCACTGGTATTGTTTTTTAAACCGACCAAAACAAAGTAGTCGTAATTTACAAAAGAGCATTTTTATAAATGCTCTTTTTACCTAAACCTCCCGCTTTATTATTTGCACTACCTTACTGATTACTTTTTACTAATTTAACTCTATTGCTAGGTTTAGCATTATAATAACATTTAGTATGATGTGTTCTTTTACTGTAAAGCCACCAGCTAATTTATATTAACTGCATTAAGAGTGTAAAAAGATGGTGAAATTATATTGAAATTAAAAAGTACTTACACTGTTTATTGCTGATCACAAAGGCGTAAGGCTGATTAAAAGCAGTAACAAATAGGTGTGATATATGCTCATAGGTACTTACTGCATTCTAACTCAATAGCTACAAACTGTATATAAACACAGTGCGTGTATTTGCTGTCAAAAATAATTTAAACCAACTTCCCTTTGTAAGTCGTTAATAATATTGAACTAAGTAAAGTGCTATGAAGCTGATTCGTTATCATAAATAGATAAAACAGCGGTAACTGTATATGCATACAGTTACCGCTAAAACCTATCTAACCTACTTTTTAATAAACGCACTATAACCAGCTAATGCCTTTGATACACTAAGTGGTGGATTATCTGAATGCTCAGCACCTTCGTTTATAGCGCTTTGCCACACAAGGTTATTATTAGGGTTTGCTGTTAAAGCAGACTCTAAATTATCAAACGCTTTTAACATTAACGGATGCTCTGCCCCACCCACCGAAAGATATAAATAAGTAGGCGCCTTAACTTTGTTAGCTTGAGTAGTTAAAAACGCTTCTACATTATTAACCACTGTCATGTCGTCATACCAAGCCGCTGGGCTAAATGCAAAGTAGCCATTAAACAGTTCAGGCCTTGTATGCAGTGTATAAAGTACAAAGCTACCACCTGCCGAAAAACCACTTAATACACGATTATTACTAAGCTTATATTTTGCCGATAAATACGGGAATAACTCAGTTTCAATAAACGCTAAAAACTTGTCGGCTTCACCATTAGGCTCTATAAGTGTTTCGCCCTCTGGGCGCGCTTGTGTATTTACATCTTGGCGAGCATAAGGAGGCACTAAATCGCGATTACGTGTATCTGTAAAAAACAAATTAGGAATAGACACCAATATAGCCTTATCCCCTTTTTCGCTCTTAGCTTGTTTTGTAAGTGCTTTATCCCATGTATCTAAATTAAAGTTACCATCGGTTTTAATAATTAACGGATACACTTTTTTAGGATTGTAATTAGCGGGTAATCTTATAAACACCTTGCGCGACTCATTAAGCACGCTTGAGTTAATTGTTACATCTGTATAGGCCGATACATAATGGTTGTAATAGCGTATGGCTAAAATACCGATAGCAAAAATTACTACGGCTAAACTTAAATTAATAAAATAGTGTTTTGTTATTTTTATTGCCATGCGGCATTCCTTTAAATGTTTAGGAGTTATTTAATCGAGCTTAACCCATTGTTTTATTTCAAGCGCGGTCATAATAAGCTCAACCGAAAACGCGGCTAAAATCATCCCCATTACACGCGTTAAAATAGACGCGCCGCCAGTACCAATAAGCTTAATTATTTTACCCGAAAGCAGCAACAGTATTAGTGTAATACCCAACACAGCAAGTGTAACAAGCGCTGTGCCTATTTGAGTGGTAATTGGGTGTATGTGGTTGTCGGTAAGTAGTATCACCGCCAAAATAGCGCCAGGGGTCGCAGTTGCTGGTATAGCTAGCGGAAAGACCGCAATATCGTGTTCGGGGTCTTGTTTAGCTTTGTTAGAATCGTTTCCAAATATCATTTGCAGGCCAAACAAAAACAATATAATTCCGCCCCCTAATTGAAACGACACCAACCTAATTCCCATCGCATTAAGTATTAGCTGCCCTATTAAAATAGAACCCAATAGTACGCAACCAGCGTAAAGCACCGTTTTAAAGGCTGTTTTACGACGTTGTTGATCTGTTAAATGAGAAGTAAGCGCAGCAAACAGCGCCATAGTGCCTATTGGGTCAATGGTTGCCCAAATAACAAGCGCATCTTGAGATAGTTTTTCTAGCATATAAAATCCTTGTTAAGCGTAAATATTTAATAAAACACGGGTAACAAATTCATTTGCTTACGCTTAACTATAATAGAAAGCCGTTATTTTTTGTATTTTATTTACACTTGGAGGCTTGACCTTTCAGGATTGAAAAAAGATAAGCACTTATAATTGCCGTCTTTCGTTAAAGTGATTTATGCCAAATAGAATTTTCTCTTAAGCTAAAACCTAACTTAATAAGTAAATTATGGGAACGTGCATTGTGTGCACTCACCTCAGCCGATACATGTTTAAGCGGAATATCCTTAAGTAGCGCTTCAATAAAACCAGTGACTACTTCAAACATTACGCCTTTATCCCAAAAGTCGGGGTGCAGCTCAAATCCTATAAACGCACTACTTTTACACGGCGTTAAATTATAAAGCCCACAAGTACCCATTAACTTTCCAGATGTATTATGTTCAATTGCAACTCTAATCACTTCGCCTTCGTAATAGGCACTAATATCATCTTGTATTAATTGTTTGATTTGTGTTTTGCTGAGCGGTGTTTCGTAGTCGTTAAATTCTGACACATGCGGGTGGTTTAAAATATTAAATAAACACGCAGCGTGTTTGTGGGTAATTAAACGCAGCGTAACGCGTTCAAGCTTTGTGGCATTAAACATTTTATTTAAGTGGTTAGTTAAATTAGCTCTTTATGGGCAGGCATTATTAACTTACCATACCCCATTAACAAGCATTATCTTTAAAGCAAAAAGAGTAAGAGAACGTAATGAGTGACGATTTTCAAGTAATACAACCCACTACCACAGTATATTGCCCAAAGCGCGGCGAAGGCTGGACCTTAACAGGCATTACTAATATTAACGAGTTTACCTCTGTAATGTTTGACGGCACACGCTATACACTTCCAGCACGCGAAATAGTAGAAGAACTTTTACCAAATCAGTTAGCCCGTGAAGCACAAAACCAACAATAAACTTTGTTAACCGCCAAATCTAAATTACAAAAAGGGCTTTATACATAATATAAAGCCCTTTTTGAGTTTACCTAGCGCTAGGCTATTTACTTTTTTCAAATAGCATACGCTTAAACGTGTTATCGCCCACTACATAATGATGAAACAAAGCGGCTGCAGCATGTAAGCCAATTAAGTAATAACCAACAACGCCAGCGGTTTCATGTATTTCTTTTATTTGTTTTGCTAAATCACTATTTTTTGCCACCAATGCAGGTAACTCTAAGCCAAAAAATGGGATAGGCTTGCCCGCAAAACTTAAAATTAGCCAACCAGCTATTGGCATTGCAAGCATTAAAACATATAAACCCAAATGCATTATTTTAGCTACCGTTTCTTGCCAATTTGGTGGCGTTGGTGTTATATGTGGTTTTGGACCACTTTTAAAACGTACGACTAAACGAATACACACAATAAATAATACCGACAGCCCAAGCATAAAATGCCACATTTTAAATGCTTCACGTGTATCGGTGCCTTTATCAAAAAATACTCGTAACTCTATACAAGCATATACGGCTATCATTAGTAGTAACATGAGCCAATGCAGCGCAATCGAAAGTTTGTTGTAATGATCAGTCGTGTTTTTTAAATTCATAATGCCTCAACTTATTAGCTGCATACAAAGCAGTTTATATGTGTATTTTTACACGAGTACGCCCAGCTTGTAGAAATAATATTGCTATTTAATGATCTAAAACATATTTATCCCACTAAAAATTGAAATACCTTTTATTAATTAAAGGTCTACTAGCTGTACATAACTGTTTATACATTCATCATATTGATGCGAGATTTTATGAAAAAATTATTAGTTCTAGTTTTAACTTCATCTGTTTTGTTTTATGCGTCACTTGCTCATGCAGATAAAACCGAAAAAGCCGTTTTAGCTGGAGGTTGTTTTTGGTGTATGGAAAGTGACTTTGAAAAGCTAGAAGGCGTAACCGATGTAATATCGGGCTTTACTGGCGGCAAACTTAAAAACCCTACCTATAATGGTAATCATAAAGGCCATTACGAGGCAGTAGAAATTACTTACGACCCAGCCATAGTAAGCTATCAGGGTATACTTGATCATTACTGGGTAAATATTGATCCCTTTGATGCCAAAGGCCAATTTTGTGATAAAGGCTCTAGTTACTTAAGCGCTATTTTTGTAGAAAACGACGAACAACGTAAATTAGCCGAAAAAACAAAAGCGGCAGTAGTTGCCGAGTTTCCTAATCAAACTGTGGTTACACCTATACTAAACGCAAGTACCTTTTACCCTATTAAAGGTAGGGAAAGCTTTCACCAAGATTATTACAAAAACAACCCAATCCGATACAACACTTATCGTTGGCGTTGTGGTCGCGACAGCCGCCTAGAAGATATTTGGGGCGAAAGAGCAACTCACTAGTATTTATAAAGCAACTTAAATTACACAAACAAAAGGCTGCATATTGTGCAGCCTTTTACTTATCTACAAAGCTAGCTTTCTCTGCTTCAAATAAGTATACAAACCTTCATTATCAATAAATAGTATATTCTGTTTCCTAAAGCAGGCTGTTTATCTACTAAATCAAATGCAATAAATTGCACTCCTAGATTGATATAAACCAAATTCAACAACTGGAGTTACACAAAATGTTTGCCAATCAATTACAGCTAACGCGTGCTCTAGAGTTACCTACACGACAAGCCATGCTTTACCGTGAACCAGCAGTACAACACTTTTGGAATAGCAACACCGACCTAATTATAAACGCGTGGAGCGAATGGGAAACAACATCAATAGATGGCTCAACGTTTACGTTAGGCGACTCACTACTTGATAAAAACCTACGCCAAGCAGTAAAGCAAGCATGGGAAGATCCATCAAAAGAGCTGGCCGTAAAAGCGTTATTAAACGAAGTTGCTCCTGATGTATTTCAATTTTTTGATCCAGAGCGCCTAGCGGTTTTACGCGGATATTTAGAACAAGTATGGAATTCGCAAATTCCCATGCGTCCACCATACGGCATAGTGTTAAATCGCCGTGGTGCAATGCTTGATAGTCGATCAGAAGGTTATTTAGCCGCGCCAAGCTTTCAAGCATTTTATAACGAAATACTAAACACTTATATGCGCCCTATTTCACGTATGCTGTTCCCGGAAGTTATGGGGTTTGATACACAAACATTTGGTTTTTCTATTTATTATGAGCCAAACACAGATTCGTCAATTCGCCCACATACAGATGCATCGGCCGTAACGCTTAATATTAACTTAAACTTACCAGGGGAAGAGTTTACAGGGTCAGAAGTTGACTTTTATCACCCGTACACAGGTGACATTAAATCACTTACCTTTAAGCCCGGCACTGCCATGTTACATCGTGGCAATATTGCACACGCAGCCAAGCCTATTACCAGTGGCGAGCGAACTAACTTTGTATTGTGGTTGTATGGGGAGCGCGGTCGATTACCAGCACAAGGTGCACCACGCATTCCTATTGATGCTAAACAGCGCTGGACTAACCCAAATAAACCAAATGATGGCTATGCACCATTTTAAATAAGCGCTTTTAGAGTTTTAAGTCAAAAGGCAGCCTAATTTAAGCAGCCTTATAAAAGTAAAGCTTATCCAGTAACCAACACGTTTTAAGTTTGGTAATATCAAAAAACCGCCCTATTCATAATCTATATTGTCGTCACTTATAACAATAGATAACACAAATTTTCCATCTTGCTTTTCCTATGGCCCAGTACTTCGCTTAACAAAGTACAAAATTTAGGGTTGGAGTCATGTATTTTTGTATTTAATTCATAAAGCACTGTAATGCTTAAGTTGGTAATTTAATAAACTGTGCTATCTTTTTATTATCCATATTATAAAAATAAGCGCTAACATGTTGTTCCGAGGTACAATTGCCATAGCCATATTGGTAATTTCTGCTGCTAATAAAAGCGATGCAAATGAAGTAGACGTGCAATTTAGTGGTTTTGCATCCTTAACACTCAGCTATACTGACGATTCAGATATCGGCTTTGCATCAAATTATTTAAACGAAAACGATACCGGTTTTTCAGTAACACGAGATTCAATTTTAGGTGGTCAGGCTAATATATCACTCTCAAAAAACTGGGACTCGGTGGTACAAGTCGTTTTACAAGATCATACCTTTAAAAGTCTTGATAATTTTTTAGAGCTCGCCTTTGTACGTTACCGCCCCTCGCGCCATTGGGCTATCCGTGCTGGCCGGCTAAACAGCGACCTTTACTTACTCTCTGAATATCCTTATGTAGGATACGCCTACTTATGGATACGTCCTCCTCACGAATACTACTCTTTTGCAAACATTGCAGGAAATTACGACGGTGTGGATATTGAATACAGTAAAGCCATTGATGAAGGATTTTTACGCTTAAAGCTCGCATACGGAAGCTCAACAGCAAAGTTACAAGCGTATAACAAAGATTTTTTTATTGATTTTGATAATTTAACCACCTTTAGCGCAACCTATACATTAGATGCATGGACTGTACGTTTCTCTTTATCTAAATCTGATTTTGGTGGCTATAAGTTAACCTCATTAGATGACTTTTTAGCCTTACTAGACGCAGTACCACAAAGTATATGGCCACAAGCACAAACGATATCTAACAAATTTAATACCAAAGGCCACAGTATAGAATACGCGGCGTTTGGACTAACCTACGATCATAATAATTGGCTTATTCAATCTGAAGTAGGTATTTCAGAATCCGATTGGATAATAGCGCCATCAGTACTCAATACTTACATTAGCGCTGGTTATAGGGTAAATAATGCAATATTTTACACGAGTTTTTCTGCAGCAAAAAATCGTCACGATGTTATACAAGTAAACGAACCTGTTTTTTCACCAGGCATACCCGATCAAATTTCAGAGCCAATACAACAACTAGCACTTGCAACACAAGCTGCTATTAAGGTGCCTTATGTTCATCAGCATTCAATTAACATAGGTGTAAAATGGCAACTGTCGGAGCGATTAGCGCTAAAAGCTCAACTAGACCGCTTTGATATAAAGCCCGAAGGTGCGGGTTTATGGAGTCTTAGTAATCCTGCAGATGTCGACAAAGGCCACAAAGTACATATGCTAAGTTTGAACGCTAGTATGGTGTTTTAACAATGATGAGCTATCGTAACTCACTCCTTTATGTGTTGCTGCCGCTTTGCCTGCTTCTTGTTAGTGTTAATGCCAAATCTACAGCGTTTGTAGTGGTGGTAAATAAAAACAATACAATTAACGCTTTATCTAAACGCGAAGTTATTGATATTTATATGGGTCGCTATTTAACGTTTCCTGATGGTGAAACCTCTAAGCCACTCGATTTACCGGCGCAATCAGCATTAAAAAATGATTTTTACCTGCAACTGGTCAATAAAAATGAGCAAAAAATTAATGCTTATTGGGCAAGGTTATTATTTTCAGGGCGCGCAAAGCCCCCAACACCGTCAACATCCGTTGAAGATGCATTAAACAAAATAGCTGCATCACAATTTGCAATTGGCTATATTCCTCAATCGCAAGTTACAGACGCAGTAAAAGTGGTATATACATTTGATAAAAATTAGCCAAGCACTCTACGTACGCGTTGCTCTATCAATCGCAATTGTCGCTATTGTAGTTACGTTAGTATCGTCAACACTTTCTTATTACTCGGGTTTTAAAGAAAAGAAAAACACCAATTACCTACTCGTGCAGCAATTAGCACAAACAATGGGGAAAACAGCCGCCATAGCAGCCTACCTAAACGATCGTGAATTAAGCCAAGAAATTATTAATGGCTTGCTAAGCAATGATTTAGTGCAAGGTGCAAGCTTAGAAGGAGAAGTAAACTCAAAAGGTGAAATGGATTTATTTATTGCAAGTGGCTCTACAAACAAAAAAAAAGAAGCTGTTTTAATTAAATTAGTTCACCCCTTTATAGAAGACACTTTTATAGGTGTACTTGCCATATACCCCGACGATAACTTTATTGAACAACAAGCGCAGTCATCACTTATAAAAGAATTTATTTTAATGCTGATTCAATCAATCGTCATCGCTTTTTTTGTGTCACTGGTTGTACGCAAATGGCTCACTCAGCCTATTCAAAACTTAACAGACAGCTTTGCGACAATTGATCCTACCAATCCCGAAACCATGACAATGCTAGAGTTTAAGCAAGGTAAGCGAGACGAAATAAGCAGGCTAACACAAGGTATAAATGCCTTAATGCATGAGTTAAAGCTAACCATTAGTAATGAGCAATCCCTTCGTAAAAAAACTCAAGAACTAGAAGCTAAATTTAGACTTATTTTTGAACAAGCCAGCGCCGGCATTTGTTTATTAGATGACAAAAATATTATCACCACCTTTAATCCCGCGTTTAAACATTACTTTACCGTACCCGGCGAAGAAGAATTATCAACCTTGCACTTTCCTGCTCTGTTAAATAACGTTGATGAATTACAAAGCCTGCTTGCAGATATTCGTTGTGATAAAAACCCACCACAAGCAACCCTAGATATAGAGTGTAAAGTGGGCTATAAAACCATTTGGTTGCACTGCTTATTTGTAAGATTAACAGAGCAACGTGAAACAAAGCGAAGCGTTCATCAAGAACACTTAGTTGAAGTAATTTTACATGATGTAACTGAGCGCGCCGAACGCGAATTTCAAACCCGCTTTGAAGCCGATCACGACCCACTTACCGATTTACTTAATCGCAGAGCCGGTGAAAAACGCCTTAAAAAAGCGCTGCGCGAGTGCATTAAACACAATCAGCACCTAGTACTAATGATGATTGATTTAGATAAATTTAAACCTATTAACGACACCTACGGCCACGAAGCCGGTGATAAAGTACTTATTGAAATAGCACACCGATTTAAAAAGCACTTTAACCAAGAAACCGACATATGCATCCGCCTAGGAGGTGACGAGTTTATAGTTGCAAGGCAGGTTAATACCTACAACAAAGCAGCAACGCGTGAGCAATCAATCGCTTTGCTAAACGAGTTACAACAAGACATTTATATTTCACAAAATAAAACATGCGCAGTGGGTGCAAGTATTGGTATTGCAGTCGGCCCTAATGATGGTGAAGAGCTACTCGAATTAATGATCAATGGTGACAAAATGCTCTACCACGTAAAAGAAACAGGCCGAGGGCAAATTGCATTTTATGACGAGTTTAAAAAGTAAGATGGTTAATTGAGCTCTTTCAACGCAGTTAGCACTAAAAATGGCTACTAGAGAGTGATTTATAAGCAGAACCCAAGGTTATTTAAGCCCAATTTTTAAAGAACATTGAACAATAAACTTTTCAATTGATAGAATGCCCTACTTTTTCCCATCAAGAGATACAATGGCAAACTTCAATACTCATCTTAATACTGCCGTAATCATCACAGGCTTAGCCTCAGCCACCTTATTATCTGCAGGACATATTGAATTAAAGGGCGCACTCTGGTTATGGTTTTTAGGCTCAATCGGCGGCTTATTACCAGATATAGATTCAGATAACTCAACATCACTCGATACTATTTTTAACTTATTCGCACTCAGCGCTGTATTACTGGTACTGCATTACATAACCACCGAGCTCATTATTGAAATTAGCTTTATCGAGTTAATCGTAGTGCCCTTATTGGTTTACGGATTTATGAAATATATTATTAGACCAATTTTTGAATGGATCACAGTACATAGAGGTAGTTGCCACTCTTTACTATTTATACTGTTATGCGCGCTATTAACAACTCAACTAACATGGAAACTGAATGACCAATCAACTACACAAGCAGCCGTCTTTGCCTGGTTAACGGGTGGGTTTATTTTATTAGGTGGATTAATTCATTTATTGCTGGATGAAATTTACAGTGTAGATTTAAGTAATGTCAGAATTAAACGCTCTTTCGGCACCGCTTTAAAAATAGCTGACTTCGATAATAAGTTAATTACGCTAGCTTCAATTATTGCCATTGCAGGTTTAATCTATGTTGCGCCCCCTACAAAGCAAACTATTACAGCGTTAAGTGACTGGTCTCATTTTACGTTTTTATCTTAACGCCGTAAGTATTAAGCCGTTTAACCACATACTCAAAATTAATGCCCTCTTGATAATTAAGATAGTTAAACGTTGATTTACTAAGAGGGTATGAGGCGCTTCGCTTTTAGAGGGCATAAATGGCTTGAATCAAAACAGTTTTACCGATTTAATTTTGATTTAAAAAGCCAAAGATTGAGCCTATTTGTAATTAATTATTATTTTTATAGGTTTAAGTGAAATAATTAAATAGTTTTACCTGTCTTATACGCTAAGTGTAAGAGCTAATTATATAAAAAGTCCCATCTGGTTGATGCTTTAAACCTGTCGAATCTTTTTAAAGCATTAAATATAAAATTATAAGAGGTAAATAATGGAATTTACGAATAAACGCACCATGCTAATTACGGCATCTTTATTGTTGGTATTGGCGTTAACACAGGCTGTTTTTACTGCCCTTTACAGTGCAGAAATTAGTTTTTCAAGGCAGTATGCATGGGGACTAGAAGCCGTGGTTTTCACTTTACTTGTTGCCTTTGCGGGTTCTGCTATGGTGCAAGCACAAAACTCTCAGTTAGGATGGTCGGCTATAACATTTAGCGCGATTCTTAACATTGTGCAGGTGAGCATTGGCCTTACTTTGTTTTCTACATTTGGAAAAGTAGCGGGTGCCGTAGAAGGCGCACAACCTTTAATTAGTGGCGTGGTTTCTTTGTCATTCATGATTTACTACGCAGCTAAATTATTATTGGGATTAGCAGCTCTTGTTTTTGGCCTGTCTTTTATCGCTAAAGGTGGCAAAGCGATTGGAGGGCTTACTGCCTTAGCAGGCGGAGTTACAATCCTTGCCAATGGTATTTTAATCACCTTTGGCCGTGATGGATTTATGCCATCAGGTGTTGCTGGTGCTTCAGGCATGATTGCAACGTTACTTTTAGCGATATGTTTGATTAGCCTTAACCGTAAAGAAGACTAAGGCTTAATACCTTAAAAGTAATGTGCTCATTTAAATAAAGTATAAACATCGGCGTGTGTTAGAGATGCTAATTCGCCGATGTTTTACGTTTAAAGTGACGCCCACTTTCAACTTTAAGCGTTCGTCTGCCGCATCCGAAGTTAATGCCCTCTCCGTAATCTAAAGGCTAATTCACAAAGAGGATATGAGGCGCTGCGCTTTTAGAGGGGATAATAGCTTAAATCAAAACTTAAATGGGTCGACGCTCCCTTTGGGTGTAAATTATCAATCATTTTTTATAAATAACTTGGTGATATAATTATTGCCGTTATCTTGGATATAATGTATTTCAACATAACCTCCATTAATAATAACCTTATCGTTATATTTCCGATTTGCAAAAAAATATGGCGCAGTTTGATAGTTATTATATTTAAAAGACACTCCTGACACTGAAAAACTCTGTGTTCGACTTGCACCTTCTTTTTCTACTAATTTTTCAATTTCGCCTGTTACAACGCTCTCCTCATGCGATTTTATTTTACCTATATATTGCATTTTCGAATATAAAGAAGCTGTAGAAGCAAGGTTGTAAATAATAAATATAAAAAATAAGACGAAGAAATTAAACTTAAAAAAACGTTTAATATATAAATCGTATAATTTTTTGAGCTTCCCAATAAAGATTAAACTGATAACTATAAAAAGCACATATGGCAAAAATTCAATGCTATTAAAGCTTATTGTTGTCTCGTAGTAGTTTTTCATCATATGCACTTAAAATATCTCAACTTTGGCACAACTAAATACACCACCATGATCGAAAAACCAAATAGCTATCTCAAGACCAATTCACAAAGAGGATAAGAGGCGCTGCGCTTTTAGAGGCTATAAATAGCTTGAATCAAAGCAATTTGACTAATTTAAGTTTTGATGTCTGAAGTCAAGATTTGACCCCTTAGCTTTTCTAAATAATAAGAACACTTGGCTTTTTGAATAAAAAGATCAAGAAAACACAGCTGCCTGCTTGACCGGAACTTTCTAATGGGTGACCCCATTTACCCTATTTGACATTGTGAATGGCATTTACACCCACTCTAATTTTTCAAAGTAATTACAGTGGATGTCATCATAAGTTTAATTACTAAGCGGCTATAGAAAGATGTTTGATTGCATCTGAATAATAGTTGTAGTGTTTATGCTCTTCATCAAAATTATTTTCAAAAGCAAGTAAAAGTGATCCAAACAAGGCATCATTGGAAATACTTACTTTTGAATTAATTTGCTTTATGCTAGCTGAGATGAACTTTGATACAGCAGAAAATAAAAAGTGCCCTCTTATAAAATCACTAAAATCTCTTGGTATTTCACCAATTAAATTTATTATTGTATCGATTTCATTTTGAGAAACTGAAAAGCCAATATTTGCTATAAATTCATTCACTTTAGTCTCACATACATCATGAGATTTTTGTGATTTGAAAAACTTAGAACAATTATCACCAACAACTGAAATACCCAGACCATTTAGCTCATTGTGGACATCATAAATAACCAGATTCTTCATAATCCGAGTAAAATAACTTAGCCATACACCCAGCTCTTGACTTGGTATATTTTTAGCGGAAATTTTACCTACACTTCGAATTACTTTTAATATTGTAGATGGACAAATTAATGAATTTTCAATTGCGTAACCATAAGTTCTTATTATATTGGGGTTGGGTAAACTACCTTTTAAAATTTCAAAATCACTATCACAAGCAATTATGCCTTGTAATTTACCTAACTCTAATTCCTCTATATATTTTGCTAGCTCTTTTGAACCACCAACTTCTTGAACTTCAACTTTGTACTCAGCCAAACTATTAAATACGACTTCCCAGAAAGGAACATCATCTTCTCCTTCCACATAAACCATAACATCTGCATTATAAAACAAATGCACGATATTATTAGCATCTTCAGAGTGGTAAAAATCATCCATTTATAATTCGCTCCATATCGTAAATAGAGTTTCTGTACTTAGATGCAACCTCTGGCGAGTGAGTTGCTGCTATAATTTGTGCATTAGGATTTAATTGCTTTATCGCTGGTATGATTTTTCTTTGCCATGAGATGTGTAAAGATAACTCAGGTTCATCTGTTAAAAATATGAATGGCTTTTTTCTTTGTAATAATGTTTCTATGAATAATATTAGTAGCTGTTTTTCACCCGAAGATAAACCATCATAACTGATCGCATTATGCTCATTATTAATAACTAAATTACCTCCATTAAAATGAAAAATTTTATCGGTGATAAAGTCTTTTATTATTTCCAAAAAAAGCTCTATTGGAGAAAAGATATCCGAAGTAATTCCTTCTGCAATTAAAGACATTTTAATTATTTTTTGAGTCTTCCTTAAAGCTTCAAGTGAAGCAAAGTCTATTTTAAAAGAAGGTTCCCCTTTATTCTCTTTTTTTAATTCTGCAACAGTTTCATCAATTTTCATAACATGAAAGTTGATTTTTTTTCTTACATCTGAATCCATTGCATTCAATTGGCTATATGCAGAAATCAAACTTGATTTTTCTTTATCTTTGTCAAAGTCTAATGCATACCCCTTTGTCTCAATATCTTCTTTAGAATAAAGAATTGATGCTAAAACATCTTTTTGAAGTGATGTAGCTACTTCCCTAGCTTGCTGAGATAAATCAAGTTGGTAATGTGTTAAGCCACGTAGTAATTCTGTAAGACGGTGATCAACTGGTGCGACAGCCCTAGCACCGTGCTTATCTCTTATTTCATAATCTTGACCATTTCGAAGCCTGTAAACAGATAGAGATGATAACGAAACTAGTTCAGATAGTATGCGCCTTAGTTCTTCAGACTCTTCATGAGCTTTTCTTCGATGATGCACAGCAAAGCGCCTATCTTCTGCTGCGATGATCCTGACATTATATTTAGATTGTGATATTTGGTATTCCATTGTTAAGAAAGGAACATTGTCATTCTCAATTTTGCTAGCCCTTATAGTCTTTTGTTTACCATTTTGAGTTAATTTAATTTCAACGTAACTAAAATCGTTATCACTAATGCCATCTACATCTAAAGATAAAACTGAATACAGTATGTTCATAAACGTTGTCTTACCAGTACCGTTTTTACCTATAATGATATTTACATCTTCGTTAAATTGGCAAGTTGCATTAAATCTTTGCCAGAAGTTATCTATTTTTACACTTTGAATTTTATACATACTTAAAGTCTACTCTTTATTATGAAGGTGATGTACTTACGGACGCTTAGCGCTAAACTAAGCGGAAAAGACATTTAGGCTAAACTGCGTGTAGCGCGAGCCAACTATAAGTCTCCGTTTGAACGCCTTTTTATACAAAAACCTTTCCGACTATAAATCGATTGGGTATGTTGAATATTTTTTACCTTCTAGGTACTTAGTAAAAGTATCTAGATAAAGATGAGAAAATATTGTGTCAGTACCTTCTTTATCGAACCGGCTACAATATAAAAATCGGTTTTGTTCTTGCCTAGACCCTTTAACATAGCGAACTTCCATCATTTTAATTTCCAAAACATTATTTTTACCTGTTTGTGCAATCGATATAACTGAGTATCTAGGATCAAAGTTCTGATTTTGTTTTTCACGATAGATATCTACACAAGTTTCAATAATATAGCGACTAAAGTCTGGTGCTTCGATGGATGATGTATCAACATTTTTATATGAAATGTACTGCGTACCTGAATCACAACCAACGAGTCCTATTAACGAACCCGTGATTAAATATTTAGCCAGTTTCACTTTATCTCCGATAATAAATTTTTTGTATAAAGAGTTTCTGTAATTAACTCTAAGCGTTTTTAAAGCATTAGGTAATGCATTTGGAACTCATACAACAGACTGTTTTTATTTAAAAAGAGTAATGCTACAGCCTCAACGCCAGCTTAAGCGAACGAAAATGGTTGGCTAAAATTTTTGAGGAACGAAAATTAGCCAAATGTTGACGTTCCGTTTAAGGCTTGTTAGGTAAATATTCTTATTTTATAAGCCTTTCTGCAGCATATACTGCGGCTGACTTATCTAACCCAAGATAAGCAATGAAACCAAAAGCAATAGTCGTTAATAAGTACACTAATGTATCAAAGCTTTTTTCTGCAGAAACCTGATTCAAAAAGAATAGGAACATGCCTAGACCTAAAACTGAAAATAAAAAATAAACCGAACTACCAATGTTTTTTTCTTTATCAGTTTTAATACCTTCTTTTAACAGAAATTTATTATTAAAAATAATAAGCCCTCTGGCTCTTTTGTAATCAGCAATAGATTGAGTTGGATCGTTACGTTTAAGTAAATGCTCAATTTCTTTTATACCAATAGAAAAACCATATACATGCTGAAACCAGAACTGTACATTTGCACGATTTGCTGGGTTCTGATTTTCTATAGCTAAAATCATTGAGTTTTTAGCTGCTATATCATCAATTAACAATTCTCTCTTTCGATAAATGTACAATGCTAAAGTAATTAAGATCGCACCTGTCACATACGACAAAATATCCACTTGATTTGTAAAAGAAAACACTCCAAATAAAGTTTCAGACTCATACTTAAATTTTCCATCAAAATCAAATAGAGTTGGGCTAGCGACAAGTGATACTCCTGCTATTGCTAACATTTTATCTAGTCGAAATGGAGATGTTAAAATCTTAAATAAACGGTCAATAAAATCAACAGTAATATGGCACAATCTTTTTCTACAACTTTCCATGAATTCCCTAATTTATTTTGACTAAAGTAATGATGACGACGATTTACCTAACAGCTTATCGAACCCAACTTTGGGGGGTTATAACACCCCAAAGAGGCATATATTACGTTGCTCGATAATTACACCAAACAACTCATTTATAAACAGGTAATTACAAAGGCTACTTAGAAGCCTTTGTTATTTAACCCCAAAACGACTTTTAATAATATTATGGGACAAAACTTACATAGCTGTACTTATATACAGCCATTAATTAATTCTATTTTTATTCACCCAAACCTTTAACTAAACGATTTATAAAATTACCACTCATTTTTAAACCGTGAATCACTCTCGCAAGGTTTCCCGTCGCCATCACCATCCATTTTTGTATTTGGGCAATTATTAATAAAAAATACAGCCTCTTCTCGTGAGCGCATTTCAGTACAATATTGCCTGCCATCACACGTAAAATTTTGCGTGCTTTTTGGAATAACGATTTTTGGAATAACTACTTTCGGATATTTTTCATCAAAGGTGGCTAAATCGGCGTTGGTAATAACGGGAGTATGGTTATTAAATTGCTCGTTAGTTTTATAATGGTTGTATTTATTTACTGCGATAAAGCCAAGCACGGCGATAATGCTAATTGAGGCAACTTTGCCCAAAAAGCTACTAGCAAAATTAGATTTGGCAATGCGATGCGGCTGTTGATTGTGTTTTTGGTAAGGTGCTTTAAGCTCTGCAACGCCTTCTATGCGGCAGTTAATTGCTTTGGTTTTACCGTCGGGCTGCGTTGCAACTTCAAAGTAAATGGTGTCGCCAACTTTTGGCTTGCGGCTCATGTGTTTGAGCGCTGATATGTGTATAAACGTGTCGTGTTCTAGGGTGTCTGATTTAATAAAACCAAAACCTTTGTCGGTTTTCCACGACTTTAACAATCCTTTGTTCATGTATCCACCTGCTCTGCTTAAGCTGCGTTTTACGCAAATTCCATTTAGTTAACACTTGTTATTATACGTTCCTAAATTAAAACCATGCAACTAAATATTCATATTGCGTTAATTTTACGCTTTACCTACTAAACCAATTATTAAACTTAACCATTAAATTTAGCTACAAATAAGCGTGCTAAAAACAACTAAACCCCAACTTATTTTATTTATAATTTGCGGCCAAATGTCCTTTAATTTACATCAACCATTACGCACTCTCCCACCAGCTTAACAGCTTGTTTACACAAGGTTTTGTCATTAGTTATTTCTATCTGAATTAGCCGTTTTTAGTACGATTTTTCATTCGTTATTTACTTAATTTATCTATACAATCCACACCTTATTTTTACGCACGTATTTTAAGTGATTATCTCATGCTATTAACGATTGTTTATATTATTGGTATTACAGCAGAAGCCATGACAGGCGCACTTAGCGCAGGACGAATGAAAATGGATTGGTTTGGCGTAGTGCTAGTAGCCAGCGCCACGGCAATTGGCGGTGGTAGCGTACGAGATATATTACTAGGCAATTACCCGCTTACGTGGGTACAACACCCAGAGTATTTATTAATTACCTGTATTGCCGGTATTGTCACTACGTGGCTGGCTAAATGGGTGGTTAAATTTAAAGGTATATTTATGCGCCTAGACGCCCTGGGTTTAGCTGCCTTTAGTATTATTGGCTGCCAAGTGGGGCTAAATATGGGATTGCATTACGGTATTTGTGTAGTGGCAGCCGTTGTAACAGGTGTTTTTGGTGGCTTACTGCGTGATTTAATATGTCGCCAAGCACCGTTGGTATTACATAACGAGCTATACGCGAGTGTATCGTTACTTGTAGCGTGCTTGTACTTAGCACTACACCATTACAATATAGACGACAACATCAGTATTATTGTGAGCTTGGTTGCAGGTTACTTAATACGTATGGCATCAATACGCTTTAAATGGCGCTTACCTACCTTTAGTTTATTAGAGCAGCACGCTAAATAAAAATAAATTTTAATACAAAATAAGGCAGGTAATATACCTGCCTTAGTTAATATAACTATTAGCGTATTAATTTAATGCCCGCTTACATCGCTTAACGCGGTTTTTAACCCGCTGTTATTTTGCTTAAGTACACTAAAACTGCCATCGGTTTCTAGCACTACGGCGGCTACATCTTCTATTGCTAATATTCCCGCACCACGAATAGCGGCGCGAATTTCTGACTTTGTTACCCGCTGCGATTTAAGTGCAGCCGTGCAGTATTCACCATCACTCAGTAAAAGCGTGGGTTCTGCTTTTATAAGCGCTGCAAATTTTGACGAGCGCACACTAAGCCACGTAATAACATATTGCAGCCCTACTAATACGACAAAGGCAAGTATGCCCTCAGCTAACGGGACACTTTTTGAAATAATCACCGAGGCTAAAATAGAGCCCAGCGCAATGGTGACTATAAAGTCAAACACGTTCCACTTTGAAAGCGTACGTTTACCCGATACGCGCAGCCAAAACACCAGTGCAATATAACCCAGTACGCCTATTGTAAGTACACGTAATAACCCCTGAATATCATCGTAAAACATAGTGGCTCCTTTTTTGTAAGTGCTCGTTATTTACTTACACTTTTTAATCTAATTAATCGCTTAATACCTAAAAACGTACCAAGTGGAATAAATAAAATCCACAGGTAGGCATAAAATTTTGAAATATTTATAAACATGGCTGAGCTGTTTATGTTTTTATTTAACCTACTATTTAGCACGTACGTATTTATAAAAAGCCCAATTAAAGCAGGGATAATTTGTATAAGTGATACAACAATGGCTGATGAAATATGCCCCGCGACTAACTTAGGATCGCCACCAGAAAATACTGTATACGCATTATAAAACCCACTAAAAAAACTCGTGAGTGCGAGTAATAAAAAAGCCTGTAATATTAGACTTAGTAAAGGTAAAAGTGTTTTCAAAAAAACGTCCTAGTTTGTGTTAATAATATGCACAAGAGATGTTTAACAGCCCATTAGTTTTAATTATACGCTTTGCAAATACTGTGCTAGTAATTTAAAGGCAATTATAACGCGTTGAATTACCTAGAATGGTTTTAATTTAAGTGGCGGTTGATTATGATGGAACACGTAATACTTACACCCTTTTTATAATTTTCAGTAAGGATCACCATGTCTAACTATAACGAATCTCCAGAACAAGTTGAACAGGCCACTCAGGGCTTTGTTATGCAACAAACTATGTTACGTATTAAAGATCCAAAGCCGTCGCTTGAATTTTACCAAAATGTATTAGGTATGAAGCTGTTAGGTAAGTATGATTTTCCTGGTATGGAGTTTACGCTTTACTTTTTAGGCTACGAGCAAGAATTGCCACAAGGTGATGATAAAACTAAAGCTGAATGGGTGTTTCGTCGCCCTGCGCTAATTGAGCTTACCCATAACTGGGGCACTGAAAGCGACGACAGCTTTGAGGGCTACCACAGTGGTAACCAAGAACCAAAAGGCTTTGGCCATATTGGTATTAGTGTACCGGATGTTTACGCGGCCAGTGAGCGCTTTGCAAAATACGATGTAGAGTTTGTAAAAAAACCAGATGATGGCTCAATGAAAGGCTTAGCATTTATTAAAGACCCTGACGGCTACTGGATTGAAATACTATCTGCCGAAGGTATTACTGAAATTATTCTTTCTCAGTGATAATAAGCTGCTGTAAAAAGAGCTTAGTTGTAATCTCCACCAGCAATTAATTACCAATTTAGAACCACTGGTTTTGTTACCTTGCTTTTAAGTGAGGTAACCCATTTAAAACGTTTTAGGTAATTAGTTACCCGCCCCGCTGTATTTTAAGCATAAAAGGAGATTTAAATGCTCATTGGCATCATAGAAGATCATCAATTAGTAAGAGACAGCTTTAAAAAGCTTTTAGAGTTACAGATTGGAAAGTAATTATTGAAGCCTGCAGCGTAACAGAAGCCAAGCTGGCTGTAGAGCTTGAACAACCTGATATATTTATTGTTGATATATCGCTTAATGGCACTGAAACCGGCCTTTCTTTTTTATCGTACCTTGAAGAGTTTTTCCCGCATATTAAAAGTATTGTTGCCTCCATGCACGACCACGAACCTTATGTAAGCAATGCTTTGCGATTAGGCGCTTTGGGTTATGTGTCTAAGCGTTCTGCCTCTGATGAACTAATAGATGCAGTTAAAGCGGTCGCTTTAGGTAAAAGGTACATTAGTGAAGACGTAAATTTTTCGATGAGTAGCGAAAATTTAGCATTAACGGTGCTTACTAACAGAGAGCTTGAAGCCCTTCCGTTATTTTCTAAGGGATTAAACGCTAAACAAGTGGCGCAAATACTCGAAATAATGCCTAAAACAGCACATGTACACAAAGCAAACATATACAGCAAACTTAATGTTACGACCTCGTTTGAACTGCTAAAAATTGCAATTGATGCGGGAGTAATACAGTTAGATGAACTTACCTAACGCTTCTTCTTTATCTAATGTTAGTTTTACTACCGCATACAAAGAGGTAGTTAAACAGTTATTGGTGGGGCTAATTTACTTTATTGCTTCACTCGCCGCTTTTTGGGTTAGCCAAAACCTTGAAACCGTACCCGAGAGCAGCGCGATATTTATTCCCGCAGGCGTAAAAATTGCGTTTTACTTACTCACTCCAACACGCTATTGGCTCACCTTATGGGTTGTATCGCGCGCTTTAGCTGCGCAGCTTGGTTTAACATACAGTGGGGTTTGGGAGTTTGATTTATTTCATGGCTTTTGGCAGGAACTTTGCTTTATAGCGCTTGTTTATATGTTTAAAAATAGCCGTTGGCCGCCAAGCATTAACGACAGCCTAGGTATACTTTCGTTAATACTGCTTTGTGTTGCGAGTACATCTATAAAGTGGTTTTTGTTTGCCAGTGCGTTTGAATTTACAAATGTATTGGTTGCAAAAGAGCTACTGCAGTATCAGTTAAACATGTGCTTGGGCGATATTACTGGCTCGCTGTTAATTGCCCCTTTTATTATGTTAATTTACGATTCTAAATACAGCTTTAACACAGTCAGGCTCACTAAGTTATTTGGCCTACTAGCCACTTTAGTGTGTTTTATATTAATTGTATTTTTTGTCTATGCGGTTCGCCCAGATACCTACCCGCTATTACGGCTTGCATCGTTATTACCTATAATTTGGTTTTCGTATAAGTATGGCTCGTTAGGGGCTGTAAGCAGTGCAGCGCTTATTAACGCGTTAATAATTGTTGAAGCAAGCATTACGCACGAGCCTAGCAATACCTACATTAGCCAGTTATTTATTTTAGCAAACGCAATTACCAGTATGGTTTTAGGCGCTGCAATTACTGAGCTTAAACGTAAAAACAACGAGTTAAAGCAAACCAATAAAGAGCTTAAAGAGCAGCTAACTCAAAACACGGCGCTGGCTGCCAAAATGGTGTCGGTGCAAGAAAACGAGCGAAAGCACCTTTCGCAAGAGTTGCATGACGAATTAGGACAAAACCTAACAGCATTAAAAACAGATTTAGCTATTTTGTCGCACCTTAGTAACGAAGATACCCAATCGTTTGTGACTACATTAAAAAACAATGCTAATTCGATGTATGACTCTGTTTATCAATTAATGCATTATCTTCGCCCGCGTGAGCTAGATGAACTCGGTTTAGAAAAGGCAATAACACAAGGGCGACTAAAAAGCTTACTGCACAAGGCAAATATCAAGTATCAGCCACAATTTAAGTTAGATAATAGCCTTTCAAAAGATCACGAAATAGCTATTTACCGAATTTGCCAAGAAGCAGTAACCAATTGTATGAAGCACAGCAATGCCAGCAAACTGATTATAAATATAATAAACAGCGACGAATTTATTGAGTTAACAATTAGCGATAACGGGACTTTAGTAACCCCAACAGATAACTCAGGTCACTACGGTTTAGCGTTTATAGAGGAGCGCACTACGGCATTAGGCGGCACTTTTAAGGTGTTTAAACAAAATGGCTTTACCATTAAAGTAAAGCTGCCTTTGAGTTTTGATGGCGCAATTAATTAGCAAACATGAACTTGTTTGGTATAAAATTTTTGCCTTAATTGGCCTTCGTCAAGGTGGTCGGGATTAACTTGGATCTCGGCTTGATTACCTAATAGCTGTAATAGCATGCCTTTTGATATTAGATAGTTGCCTAAACTTGATTTTACAATGACTTCTTTGCCTATGGCTTCTTGTAAGCGTGGCGTAGGTAGGCTCGGATGGCTAATTGGTTTTAAGCCCTCAGCTGAGGTAAATAAGTTTATGCAATGCTCTTTAGCGGCAACAATACTTTCGTTTTTACTTTTAATTACATCAACATTATTTAAAAAATGAATTAGTGCTTGGTTAGCCCGATCAAACTCTGCTGATACGTCATCTATATTGCGGGCGGTTGCCCATTTGCGCACAACTATATATTCGTTTTTTTTAACACGAATTAAGCTTATTGAGGCTCCGGTCATTCTGCTATTCCACTCAATGCGGTAGCAATCAGTTCCTAAGCTGTGAAGCAACACGCTCATGCTTCCAAAATCCTTTGTACTTTCATCAATCAAGCTCATTTTCGATCCCTCACTTGCAAGTTACAAGGAGTGTATAAACGATTACTTAAGTAATAAATCATCCATATTCTTAACCGCTCTAGGAAAATGGCTTATATAAATTTTGGATTTAGTGGCTTTTAAGTTAATAACTAATATTACATACAAAAAAGCGAGTGGTTTGGCTAACTGCTGATAATTAATTTGTAAGTGATTTATAGCTTATTTATAAGCCCAGGCATCGGTTATTGTTACTTGGCAATTGTTATAACTGGCCGCTTGTTTTTGCGCAATACCTTTACCCTAAAGTTTGTTGAGTCATTAGGAAGTATAATTAGGTCTTCGTCGGTTATTGATAGCGTATCGACTAGCGTGTTTTGATCTGTTAAAAAATCGACCTTAAACTTTATATTTTTAAAGGTGAAGTCCGACTCGTTTTTTACCTGCCCTATGCATGCAACATACAATGCATCGTTTTCATTTTTAGTATGAATTTGGCTAACATTAGCGATTAAGTTTTTTTGTGCTTGATCTTCAAGCCCTGCTACATAAATATTTTGATAAAAAATAAACCCAAAAATACCAACAATACTAAGTACTAATGCACCAATAATAATGGGATTGTTTTCTAAGTTAGAGTATTTGGCTTGAAGTGAGGTGCATTGTGGGCATTTTTTAGCCCGTGAATCTATGGCGCTAAAGCACATAATACATTCTTTAGTGTGTTGCACCTTTTCCACTACAATAAGCATCCTTGTTAAGTATTAAATGTTAAGTATTAAAACCAGCAACATTGCTGACTTTAAGGTATTTTAGTTTACTCATGCTAAAGAACCCCGTAAACACATATAGCTTAAAAAAGTAACGATTTTATAATGCAACACAATGCACTGTATATAAACACAGTAAGCGCGGTTTTAGCATTTTAACGTAAATATAAAAAAGCCAGCGGTTAAGCTGGCTTAGAATATTTACTAACTTACATAGTTACTTGCGTAGTGCGTCGATTCGCGCATCAAGCGGTGGGTGCGATGAAAACAATTCAGCCATGCCTTTGCCACTTGCAATACCAAAGGCCATCATTGAGCCTTCTAATTGCGAAGGATGGTTTTGCTTTAATCGCTCAAGGGCTGATCGCATTTTGTCTGCACCAACTAGTTTAGCAGCGCCACTATCGGCTGCAAACTCACGTTTACGGCTGTAACTTGCCACTACTATGCTTGCTAGTACACCAAATAATACTTGGAATAACATATCGAATAAGAAGTATGTCCAGCTACTGCCACCCTCTTCTTCATCGCTATTAATAAAGTTATCTACTATGCCAGCCAGTACTTTTGCGGCAAATATTACAAAGGTGTTTACCACGCCTTGTATTAGCGTAAGCGTTACCATGTCGCCGTTAGCAATATGCGATACTTCGTGGGCAAGTACGGCTTCGGCTTGATCTTTGGTCATGTTGTGCATTAAGCCTGTGCTTACTGCCACTAATGAGTTGTTTTTACTTGGGCCCGTTGCAAAAGCGTTCATTTCTGGGCTGTCGTAAATAGCCACTTCTGGCATTTTAATACCTGCTTTTTGTGCTTGCGCAGATACCGTTTGTACAAGCCAATGTTCGGTTTCGTTTCGAGGCTGCGTAATTACATGCGCGCCTGTTGATTTTTTAGCGATCCATTTCGACATAAATAACGAAATAAACGATCCACCAAAACCAAATACGGTGGCTATAAGTAAAATTCCGCTAAGGCTACGATGGCCTAAGCCCAGCACGCTCATTATTATTGAAAGCACTACACCTAATACCAACATAACCGCTAGGTTAGTTAATAAAAACAAAAATACACGTTTCATATTGTCCTCACAAAAATAGGTTTGATCACCGAACATAAAATTAAATTAGGTTAAAGCAATCACTGCGCCATGACACACTATGTCATAACGTTAGCGCTATTTTGTGACAAACTATGTCATAACACAAGTGTTATTTATGTGTTTATTGATAATTTTTTTAAGAAGAGTTTTACAGCAATTTTAAAACTGAAGTTTCTTTATAAATCAGCTTATTACAAGCTGTTATTTAGCTCTGCCATATCAATTGGAAATCCACGCTCGTGTGCCAATATGCGTGCAACTTCGCCAATTTTTTCGCCGCTATTATGTTTAAGGTACGACCATTGGTGGGTACTGCGGTGATGATTTACAGCAGGATCGCTGCTTATTATTCCCAACTTTAGAAACTCACCCACTATCTGATCTGCCGCTATTAACGTTGACGATGCTTTAACATTTTCGGCCCGTGCATAATTAATATGCGAATATAAGCTTACATCGGCTACGCGCAAAGTGTCGTCATCACCTGGGATTTGTTGCCCGCCAAACAAGGCATTATTTTGTGTATTAGCAGTTTTAAACGCAGGTACAAACTCGGCTACATAATCAATTGCTGTTTGGGTGCGTGTTTGCAATGCTGCTTCATCCCAGCCATCTTTAATATAATGCAGGTATTTATTGGGAAGTTTAGGTTGTGCGCTCATTGGCGTTGCATCAGCTAACCCATCATTAAACAATGTAATGTTGTTAGTCATTCCATGTATTTGAAAGTAACCATTAGGGTAAGGCGTCAGCTGCGCCATACCTTCTGGCGTACCACGGTTACCATAAATAATTATTTCGGGTATTTGCCCACCAGCACCTTGCCAATGAGTAATGTAAGAGGCTTTAAATTCGACCATGCGTTTTACATCTACCCCAACCAGGTCGTCAATAATACCGGTTTGAAAACCACACGCATTAATAAGGTAATCTACCTCAATCGTTTGTGTATCGACTTGTGTATCGGTTTGAGTATCAGGTTGTTCATCAAGGCTTGGCTCTGATTGGTATTCAATGCGCCACTTAAGTGTTTGCTTATCATTATTGGTATTTATAACTTCTGATACATTTTTAACACTGGTGCTTGTTAAAACATGAGCGTGTTTGTACTGTGCAAGGGCGAGCTGTGCACTGGCCGATAAGCGAAATATATTCCAACCATATTCTTGTGCAACAATTAGTGGAAACTTTAGCTTATCTAAATCTAAATGCTTAGCCACGGGTATCATCCACTCATCTAATGACGTGGGCTTGGCTACTTGTTTTTGCTTAGCAAGCTTTAGCATTTGCTCATAACTATATAACTGATAATAATGCTCTGGCTCGCCTAACACTTTATTAGCGCTGTCTTGCTCTACAAGCTCGCTGTAGGCTTGTGTTAATTTATTTAAACGCGAAAATAAGTCCTCCGGTGAGTCGTCATCACGTTTAGGCACTGCAAATACTGTGGGGCGAACATCTATGGTGTGAGGATAAAGGCGAGCAATATCTATACATTGCTTAAGTAAATCTATGCAGTCTTCGTCGGGTATTTCACGGTATAAGTTGCCACCTGCATGCAAATGGCACATTGGAGGGCCATCAATTAACGACTTTTTCTTTTCAAGTACATAAGTTTCTAACCCTAACGCAGCAAGTCTAATGGCTATTGTGGCGCCAGCTGTGCCCCCACCTATTATGCCTACGCGTTTTTTAGGTAAGCCATAGTTTAGTGCTTTTGGCTCAGCGCTTACGTGCGCATCTGGGGCGTAGTTTTCAATAAATGGGTGCGTCATATAGTCGTTATGTCCTTAGTAACATTGTCTTTAAGCAAGCTATGTATTTATAAACGTTTATATGTGTACTAAGGCTGACTATTTCAAGATTTACCTAAAAAAGTAACTTTTTTTTAAAAACCACTTAAGTGTTTATAGATAACGCACTAAGCAAGCTTTTGTATATTTGTAACTTAGGAGTTTGCTCGCTGTAGGGGCTTATAGCAAGTATTGGAAACGGTAAACGTGCTTTAAGTGAATCAAGGTTTGCTTGGTACTCGTCCATGTTTTTATCTACTTGGTTTGCAATCCAGCCAACGCAGTTTATTCCTATACTTTGCATATGCGCAGCGGTTAGTAATGCATGATTTAAGCAACCTAGCTTCATACCTACAACGAGTATTACCGGCATTTTTTCTGCTTTAACCCAGTCGTATAAATAATCGTTTTTATTAATTGGTAACGCCCAGCCACCAGCGCCTTCGGTAAGTATGTAATTAGCGCCCTGCTGTTTTACATCTTTATAAGCATCACTTAGTTTATCAATAGTAATACTAACCCCAACTTGCTCAGCGGCTATGTGCGGCGCAATAGGTGGCGCAAACGCAAACGGATTTACTACGTCGTATTTAGCGCTCACTGTTGCACTTTCCATTAGTATAAGGGCATCGGCGTTTACTAGTTGATCGAATGCCATTTCGCAGCCAGCAGCAAGAGGCTTAAAACCAATTGCTTGTTTTTTGTGTTGGGCAAGTAACTTTAATAGCAAACTGGTAACGTGGGTTTTTCCGGCATCGGTGTCGGTGCCTGTTATAAAAAATTCTTTCATGCGTTGCCTTTAATGTCTTTGGGCTTATTTAGTGTTTTTGTAATGATAACAGCACCACATGATAAGACACACATGCTTTGTTATTTATAAGCGGATACGCACTGCATACTTTTTGTAGCGCCGATTTAGTAAGTAACCCTTGGCGCGTATTGGTATGATTTTGCGTAGTTGCACCTATAGCTTTAATTGAGGTAATAGCTTTTAAAGGTGTTGTGTATTCATCGGTGTAAATACGCTTTTTTGCGCTGTTAATAGTAAACCCTGCATTTTGGACTGATTGGTTTATAAACAGTTCACTATTAAAGGTATTTATATGGCTGTTAGAATCAAGTGCTGCAAAGGCTGTTTTTATTTCGTTAAGTGAGCCCTCTACCACAGTGCTTATATACGCCTGCCCGCCTGGTTTTAATATGCTGTAAAGTGATTGCATTAAAGTCGAAAAATTAGCAGACCACTGCACTGCAAAGTTACTGTAAATAACATCAACACTGTTTGCTTGCAGCGGTAAGTTATCCATATCGGCGCATATTTTTGGTGCGGTTAAATCACTACTTTGCAGCATGTTTAAGCTCAAATCCATGGCAATAACGCTTGCAAACATACTTTGTAAGGTATGCGTATTAACAAGTGGCCCTGCGCCTAAATCAACACAAAGCTTATTTTTATTAATACCTAGTTTTATGAGTGAAAATAGATCGATCGCAGCATGTTTTTGAACATTTGCATGGGTGTTATAACGCGCTGCCGCCTTTGAAAATTTACTTTGGGTGGACTTTTTAAGCTCCTTGTTTAGCTCTCGACTTGGCTCTCTATTTAACTCGCTACTCACTAGGCACGGTTTTACAAGTTGTGTTTGCACTAGGTCTGTTTTTAATACTGGCTGAGCAGTCATGCTACTGCACCTACTAAATGCTTAACTAAGTGCGTTATGTCTTGCTCGGTATGTGCGGCGGTTAAAGTAATGCGTAAACGTGAGGTGTTATGTGCAACTGTGGGCGGTCTAATTGCAGTGAGCCAAATACCCTGTTGTTTAAGTTTATCTGCCGCTTGCAACGTTTGCTCAGCGCAGCCTAATACAATGGGTTGTATGGCTGTGTTTGATTGCATTACAGCAATATTGTGAGTTTTAGCAAGTTGCTTAAATAATGCAATATTGGCATTTAGCTTATCGCGTTTATCATCAGCTGTTTTTATGCTTTTAATACGCGCAAGTGTGTGGCTTGCCATAAGCGGCGACATAGCAGTTGAATAGGTGTAATCGCGATTAAATTGCAGCATGTAATCAATAAACTGTTTACTGCCTAATACACACGCACCACTACTAGCCACTGCTTTACCAAAGGTAATGACTAATATATCTGGCAGCGTTTGAGTAATAAACGCTTCGCAACTGCCCAAACCGGTTTTACCTAATGCACCAAAGCCGTGTGCGTCATCAATCATCAGCCATGCGTTGTGCTGTTTTGCAAGTGCGAGTAATTCTTTAAGAGGCGCGCTATCGCCATCCATCGAAAACACGCCTTCGCTTATAATAAGCTTGTTTTGCGCTTTTGATTTTTCGAGCCGTGAACGTAAATGATTCATGTCGTTATGATTAAAACGCACTAATGCCGCGTTACAATGCAGAGCACCGTCAATCAAGCTTGCATGATTTAACTTATCTTGAAAAATTGCGCTGTTTTGCGCAGCCGCTTTATCTTGAAACAACGCTTTAATTACGCTGCTATTAGCGCTAAACCCTGAGTTAAATAGCATCCCTGCGCCATAACCAAATTGCTCGCATAAGTATTGTTCGAGCGCTTTTTGCTGCGCCTGATAACCGGTAACCAATGCTGAGCTGTGACTCCCTAACGCGTGGGAGTCATTAAGGTTAACAGCTACATCACCAAAGCCTAAGTAGTCGTTACTGGCAAAGTTAAGGTAGGTTTTATTATTACCCGTTATGGTGCGCGCTGTAGCGTGATGTACTACGTGGCGTTTACGAAGTAACGCATCTTGCAGGCGAGCCTGCAGATGCGTGTTTATAAAATCAAAAGGCATTGATATAAGCCTACGCTTCGTAAAACAATTCAGAGGTTGCTTTGTCGGCTACTTGCGATGAAAGCGAGGCTTCAACTGCTTCGTCTGAATAGTCGTGACGTTTTTCTGGGTTCATGCCTAGTTTTTTAATTAGGTTCATATCGGCATCAGCGTCAGGGTTTTCGGTGGTAAGTAGTTTATCACCATAAAATATTGAGTTAGCGCCTGCAAAAAAGCACATCGACTGCATTTGCTCGTTCATGGCGTTACGCCCTGCCGATAAACGTACATAGCTGTGTGGCATCATAATGCGCGCTGTTGCTATGGTACGTATAAATTCAAAGTGATCTAAATCGTCTACGTTTTCAAGCGGTGTGCCTTTAACTTTAACCAGCATATTAATAGGCACACTTTCTGGCTGTTGTGGCAAATTAGCGAGCTGCATAAGTAGTCCAAAGCGGTCGCTTGCTTGCTCGCCCATACCGACTATTCCGCCTGAGCATACTTTCATACCGGCATCGCGTACGTGGTCAATGGTATTTAACCTATCTTGAAAAGTACGGGTTGATATAATTTGCTCGTAATACTCAGGTGAGGTATCAAGGTTGTGATTGTAGTAATCAAGCCCTGCGTCTCTAAGCTCATGGGCTTTTTCGTTTGTGAGTTTACCTAGCGTCATACAGGTTTCTAACCCTAGCTCTTTTACTTCTTTAACCATTTGCGAAATGTATGGCATATCTCTGTCTTTTGGATCTGACCATGCAGCCCCCATACAAAAACGGGTAGCGCCTTTTTGTTTTGCAAGGCGTGCTTGCTCTACTACTTTTTCTACTTCTATTAAGCGTTCGCGTTCTAAATCTGTTCGGTAATGCCCCGACTGCGGACAGTACTTACAGTCTTCTGGGCAAGCGCCTGTTTTAATTGATAACAACGTAGAAATTTGCACTTCATTGGGATTAAAATTAGCACGGTGAACCGATGCGGCTTTAAACAGTAAATCGTTAAATGGCATTTCAAATAATGCTTTAACTTCAGCGTGGGTCCAATCGTGACGAACAGGTGCAAGTTCCATAATACTCTCTTATTTTTTCTCAGCGGTGATATTGGCTTAGTCTACGAGTTGAAGTACCATTGTCAACGAAGCCCACCAAGTTAAAGTTTACATATGATTAAAAAGAATGCGATTGACCTTAATTTTGATCGTGAGCACATTTGGCATCCATATACGTCTATGACTAAGCCAATTCCGGTATATCCCGTTACACATGCAAATCACAACATTATTCACCTTGAAACTGGCGAGCAATTAATCGATGGCATGGCCTCGTGGTGGAGCGCAATACATGGCTATAACCACCCTGTTATAAATAACGCCATGATTGAGCAAATTAATAATATGAGCCACATTATGTTTGGCGGAATTACGCATAACAGCGCAGTAGAGCTTTGCAAAAAAATAGTAAATATAACGCCGCCGAGTTTAACTAAAGTGTTTTTAGCCGACAGCGGATCGGTAAGTGTTGAAGTAGCGATTAAAATGGCGCTGCAATATTGGTTAAGCCAAGGCATTACAACAAAACAAAAATTAATGACGCCTTACAAGGGCTACCATGGCGACACTTTTGCAGCCATGAGCGTATGCGACCCCGTTAACTCAATGCATAGTTTATATAGCGGCTTTTTACCTGAGCATATATTTGTGCCTGCACCGGTTAGTAAGTTTGGGGGCGAGTTTAACCAGGCAGAAGCACAAGAGCTTGAAGCGTACTTTAAAGCAAACCATAACCAAGTAGCCGCCTTTATCATTGAGCCAATAGTACAAAACGCTGGTGGTATGAACTTTTATCACCCTGATTATTTAGCCTGCGTGCGTAAATTATGCACTCAATATAACGTACTGCTAATTTGCGACGAAATTGCCACAGGCTTTGGCCGTACAGGTAAATTATTTGCTGTAGAGCACGCTAATATAGAGCCCGATATAATGTGTATTGGTAAAGCATTAACTGGCGGATCAATGACGCTCTCGGCCACTATCACTAGCGATAAAATAGCCATTGGCATAAGCGAAGGTGAAGCAGGTGTTTTAATGCACGGCCCTACTTTTATGGGTAATCCGCTTGCCTGTGCAGCGGCCTGTGCAAGTATTGACTTGTTACTTGAGCAAAACTGGCAACATCGAATAAAGCAAATAAACACACAGCTACAACAACTTAATAAATGCAGTGAACTAGATGCGGTTGCCAATGTGCGTACCTTAGGTGCAATAGGTGTTGTTGAACTAAGCGACACTGCGGGCAATGTTGATGTTGCTAAAATTCAGGCTTATTTTGTAGAGCAAGGCGTATGGATACGTCCATTCGGTAAACTAATTTACCTTATGCCACCGTATATAAGTGACGACACCAGTATAAAAACACTGTGTGATGCCATTTATAATGCCATTAAAGGCAAGCATTACGCTTAATAGTCGGTCTCAATAACTAATCCTAATACAGGTTATAGCGCTATTTGCTGTAACCTACCGCTACATTTAGTGTTTTTATCTATTAAGCGAGTTTGTAGTTATTGATCTCGTTAACCATTAGCTATATGATAATGTCTATCATTTACAATTACCTTTTTGGACTTCTTTGCTATGAAATTACTATTTAAACCAGCCAAAACTTTAGGTGCAAGCCTTTTACTAGCCTCGGCGTTTATGGCTCAACCAGTATTAGCTAACGGCCCTATTGGCGAGCATGTTAATCATCTTCAAGAAAACATTAAAAGCTACACCGAAGAAGTAGAATGGATGGTAGGCAAAGTAGATACCATGGTAAGCGACTACGACACTAAAGGCGCAAAAGCCGTAAAAACTGATGATTTAATTGAATATTGGGAATCAGTTAAGTTTCACAGCGCAATAGAAACTAACTTTGTACCAGTATACGCTTCTATTTGGCAGGGCCTTTATGGCGTAAAAATGGCCATTGATAATAAGCAGCCTGCTGAGGAAGTTCGTAAACAACAAAAAGCGATGAACATAGCCTTGTGGCAAGGCCTTGGGGCTGTTAAGCTTGCTGCAAAATTCCAGCAAAAAGGCTTGTTAGACGCTGTAAAAGCAACCGCTACAAAAGAAATGACACAAAGTGCCACAATTGATGAAATTAAGCACAAATTAGACCGTGTAGTAGCTAAATTTGCTGAGCGTTTACAAGACGAAGCAACTGAAATTGTTCACGATACTTATCTACACCTGTTTGAAGGCGTTGAAGGTACACTTATTGAGCAAGACGCTAACCTAGTTGAAGTGCTGGAAAAAGACTTTAACGTAACACTGCCACTAGCAATTAAAAACAGCAAAAGCGTAGATGAAGTACGCGATGTGATCAGTGATATGCAAACAAAATTAGACCGCGCTAAAACGCTTATAGAAAAAGCAGAAAAAGCCCGTAAGGATGTATTTTAAGTGAAGCGTAGGACCTTTATTCAAGGCCTAGCTGCGTTAGGGGTGGTTGGCTCATTGCCACTACCTCTTTCTCGTGCGCTAGCCGCTGATATAGCAAACCCAGTTTCTGTTGACGATTTACCAAAGCTTAAAGGCGAGTTAACCCTTTATTTAGGCCGAGGCGAAGGTGGTTTGTATGAAAACGTATTACAAGCAATCCAGAAAAAAAATCCAGACTTTAAACTCGGTATACGCCGAGGTCCTACTGCTGCTTTAGCGAATACCATTGTTGCAGAAGCTAAAGCCGGTGTTCGCCGCGCTGATTTATTTTGGGCGGTTGATTCAGGCGCGATTGGTTTAGTAACCGATGCTGGCCTTGCACAACCTATCCCAGGTGATTTATCTGCTCAGTTACAACCACAATTTAGATATAAAGAGTGGGCACCTGTAACTGGCCGCATTCGTACATTGCCATATAACACGTCGCGTTTAACTAAAGATCAAATTCCAACAAGTATTATGGAAATTGCCGACAGCGATTTAAGTATTGGTTGGGCACCCGCCTACGCTTCTTTTCAATCGTTTGTAACCGCAATGCGAATTTTAGAAGGCGATGACAAAACCGCTAAGTGGCTTAAAAAGATTCAAAAACGTGCTAAAACATACGCTGGTGAATTAGGTGTTGTTATGGGCGTTGAACGCGGTGAAGTTGATATTGGTTTTGCTAATCATTATTACACATTGCGTTTAAAATCAGGCAAGCCTGATGCTAAGCTTGATTTAGCATTTACACAAAATGATGCTGGCTGTTTAGTTAATGCATCGGGTGTATTAGCACTTAACGATGATCCGCTTGCTACTAACTTTATGCGTTACTTACTAAGTAAAGAAGTACAAGGTTACTTAGCCAGTGAAGCGTACGAAATTCCGTTAGTAAATGGTATTACCCAACCTGAGGGTCTACCATCACTTGCTAATATTTCTCCACCTAAAGTAGATTTAACACAGCTTGCTGATTTACGCCCTACTATAGATTTGATGCGTAGCAGCGGCGTATTGTAATGAGAATACCTGCCTCTTATCCAATGGCGCTGCTTGCAGCGCTTGTTGCGCTTACCCCTGTTTATGTATTAATAGTGCTTGCAAGCGATGCAAGCTCAGTGTTTGACACCCACAATCTTCAAATTTTAGGTAACACGTTATCGTTAATGGGTTTAACGGTACTCGGATCTATTTTAATTGGTGTGCCACTGGCGTTTATTAGCGCGTATGTGCATTTGCCATTTAAAAAACTCTGGCTGGTTGTATTTGCAGCCCCACTGGCAATTCCCAGTTATATTGGCGCGTTTACACTTTATGCTGCTTTTGGCCCCGGTGGCGAAATAAACACCTTAACAGGAATAGAAACCCCATCAATGTATAGCCTAACAGGCGCTGCAATTGTGATGACGCTTTATACTTTCCCGTTTGTAATGATGACAACTCGCTCATCCCTACTAAGCCTTGATGCAAGCATGGTTAATGCTGCACGAACGCTGGGTATGTCGATGACGCAAAGTATATTTAAAGTTATATTACCGCGCGTAGTTAACGGTATTGCAGCAGGCTCTTTGTTAGTCGCCCTTTATACATTATCAGACTTTGGCACGCCCGCAATGATGCGCTTAGATACGTTTACCCGCGTAATTTACGTTGAATACAACGCTTTTGCGTTAGGCCGCGCAGCCATGCTTTCGCTTCAACTGATGGTTATTGTTGGCTTTTTACTTTTAGTTGAATCACAAATAAAAACAGCCCCTGAGCGCCAAGGTCGCCCGTTAATTTTATTCCCAAGCAAACTACAGTTAAGTGCAATATTTATTACGTTTGCACCTGTTTTACTGCTCGCTATTGGCTTGCCTTTGGCTATATTTTCGCTTTGGTTAGCTCGTGATGGTTTTAGCTCATTTGATTTTAATATTGCGTGGAACTCTACGTATGCATCGGGTATTGCGGCAATTGTAGCCGTTATCGTTGCGATCCCCGTTGCACATGCCGCACTGAGTGGAAAAGCGGGTCGTATAATGGAGCGTGTTACTTACTTTGGTTTTGGTATTCCGGGTATAGTAATGGGCACAGCGCTTGTTTACGGTGGTTTGCAGTTACCGTTTTTATATCAAACACTGGGATTGCTTATTATTGCTTATATGCTGCGATTTTTACCACTTGCTGTGGGCTCTGTTAGAACAAGCACCGAACACTTAGACCCAAGCTTAGTAAAGTCTGCGCGCGTATTAGGGGCAAGCCCACGTGAAGTATTTACTCGTATAACACTGCCTTTAACAATGCGCGGTATTATTGCCGGTGCAGCACTGGTGTTTTTAGAGTCAATGCGCGAACTAGAAGCCACGCTATTACTTGGCCCAACAGGGTTTGAAACCCTCTCTACCTATTTATGGCGTGTATACGAAGCAGGCTATTTTGGTCGCGCTGCTATTCCTGGATTATTGTTAGTAGTGATATCTGCCTGCGGGTTAGCTATTATGATGTCTGGCGAAAAACGCAACCAGTTTGAACATTAAGGATTTAAGAAACAATGCTATCTGTAAGTCAGTTGTCTATAGATTATGGCAGTAACCGCGTAGTAAGCGATTTAAACTTATCGCTAGGTGAAAACGAAATCCTTATGCTTGTAGGGCCAACAGGTTGTGGTAAAAGTACAATTTTACAAGCCCTTGCTGGCCTTATACCTATTAGCGAAGGCGAAATAAACACGGGTAAATGGCGCGCTACACCCAAATTAACAATACCTCCTGAAAAACGCAGTGTAGGTATGGTGTTTCAAGATTTTGCGTTATTTCCGCACTTAACCGTACAGCAAAACATTTGCTTTAGATTAAAAGATACAGCCCCTGCTGAGTATTGGATAAACCTACTTGGACTGAGCGATTTTAGAGATAAAAAACCAGCAACACTTTCTGGCGGACAAAAGCAACGTGTAGCACTTGCGCGCACCCTAGCCCACCAACCTGACTTTGTTTTGCTTGATGAACCGCTTTCAAACTTAGATGCCGCCCTTAAAGACATGCTTCGTTGGGATATTAGAAACGCACTTAAAGCCGCTGGCGTGCCTGCGATTTGGGTAACACACGACCAAGAAGAAGCACTCTCAGTTGGCGACCGCGTTGGTGTGCTTAAAGGCGGCAAAATTCAGCAAATCGATACACCCGAGCGCTGCTTTAGTACCCCAAACAATCGCTTTGTGGCACGTTTTTTAGGTGAAGCTAGCTTTATTAGCGGCCAATTTAGCCAAGGACAAGCCACTACCTCAATTGGTAATGCGCCAGCTCATGGCGTTGACTGTGAAAGTGGCGACGTTGATGTACTACTTCGACCAGACGATGTGTTACTTGTACAAAGCAGTGTTGGCAATAACGGCGAAGTAATTTGGGTACGTTTTGAAGGTGGCAGCCGCTTGTGCGCTGTAAAACTTGCGTGCTCTACTGTTGTAACTAGTCGAGTAAGCCATGAAGTTGTGGTAAACCCTGGCGACGAAGTGCATGTATCACTAAGTACCTCGCACCCACTAGCGGTTTATAAACAAGAAGCTTAACTACTTTTTTACTTACATAAACCAAAAAGCCCATATATATGGGCTTTTTAATAGGTATTGCTATGTATGTTACTAACTAAATTCGAAGCACTACCACTCAAACATGTAGGCCATTTTGCTTATTGTTTTAAGCGGGACATTATGCGAGTTACGTTTAGCATATAAGTGCTGCATTGATTTGTCTTTCACTTCACCCACTATCACTTCTTTTACTTGATAACCTAAAGCAACAGCAGCTTGAGTGTAAGCTATAAATTCCCACTTTTTAATATTGGTGTTATCTACAATTACCAATGGCATACCTTGAGCAAGTGCATTTATAAAGCGCGCTAAATTTAAATTATGAAATTGCGACAATTTAAATTTATCGAAATGATATTCGCCCTGCTCATTAATAAAGTAATCATCAGTTGAGCAGATTAGGTATTGGCTTTCGTCAACTCCACCTAATTCGTCAGCAAGGCTTTGCGCGTAGTAAGACTTACCGCTTCCTGGTAGTCCTCGTAAAATAAAAACTTGTTTCATAGCATCGATTTTTTAAGTGTGAATAAATAGTAATTTGATTTGTTTGTTAATAATGCCACAAAATCATTAAATTTAAGAGCAACAAATCATAATAGTAGCAATTAAACTCTAAAAACTGTTTAAAAATAAACCGCATGCATAAAAACTTTTAAAGAGTTGCCCACAATAGTTTTTTTATTCAACTTTACTAGGTAAGATACAGGGTTCAAGTGCAGCGCCGTTTATGTGCAATTTATGCCCGAGTGCTGCGCACAGTTAAAATAAAATAGTTAGGCAACTTATATCATTGGAGTGAAGATGAGCCATTTAGCGATTTCAGAGCTATTAAAAGGCAATGTTGCGGTAGACAGCCAAGTAACAATTAAGGGCTGGATCCGTACTCGCCGCGATTCAAAAGCAGGAATTTCATTTTTAGCCGTTCATGACGGTTCGTGTTTTGATCCTATTCAAGCGGTAGTTCCTAATTCACTGAATAATTATGATGAAGTTACTAGCTTAACAGCCGGTTGTTCTGTGTCGGTTACTGGTGTTTTAGTACAATCTGCTGGTCAAGGTCAATCTTACGAAATTCAAGCTAATACAGTGACTGTATTAGGTTGGGTAGAGAACCCAGATTCATACCCAATGTCGGCAAAGCGCCACAGCATTGAGTACTTACGTGAGCACGCTCACCTTCGCCCTCGTACAAATATGATTGGCGCGGTAACTCGTGTACGTAACTGTTTAGCACAAGCTATTCACCGTTTTTACCACGAGCAAGGCTTTTACTGGATCAGCACGCCAATTATTACGGCAAGTGACTGTGAAGGCGCTGGCGAAATGTTCCGTGTGTCTACGCTTGATATGCAAAACTTACCGCTTACAGACAAAGGCGAAGTTGATTACAGCGAAGATTTCTTCGGTAAAGAAGCATTCCTTACTGTATCTGGCCAGTTAAATGGCGAAACTTACGCGTCTGCAATGTCAAAAATTTACACGTTTGGCCCAACATTCCGTGCAGAGAATTCAAATACATCTCGTCACCTTGCAGAATTTTGGATGGTAGAGCCTGAAGTTGCGTTTGCTGATTTAGAAGACATCGCAAAACTTGCTGAAAATATGCTTAAGTATGTGTTTAAAGCCGTACTTGAAGAGCGCCGTGATGACATGGAATTTTTTGCACAACGTGTAGAAAAAACTGCAATTACGCGTTTGGAAGAATTTGTAGAAAAAGACTTCGCGCAGGTAAATTACACTGAAGCAGTAGAAATCCTTAAAAACTGTGGTAAAAAGTTTGAGTACGCTGTTGAATGGGGTGTAGATTTACAGTCTGAGCACGAGCGATACTTAGCTGAAGAGCACTTTAAAGCACCGGTAGTTATTAAAAACTACCCACGTGACATTAAAGCATTCTACATGCGCCAAAACGAAGACGGTAAGACCGTTGCCGCAATGGACATTGTAGCACCAGGTATTGGTGAGATCATTGGTGGTTCACAACGTGAAGAACGCCTTGATGTACTTGATGCACGCTTAGAAGAAATGGGCTTAAACAAAGAAGATTACAGCTGGTACCGCGATCTACGTAAATACGGTAGCGTGCCGCACTCAGGCTTTGGTTTAGGCTTTGAACGCTTAGTTGCTTATGTAACAGGTATGGGCAACGTACGTGACGTTATTGCCTTCCCTCGTACTAAAGGCAGCGCAACTTACTAATACTAAGTTAGCCGTTTATAAATACTAAAAACCACCCAATTGGCTGGTTTTTTTGTGTCTTTAATTTACCGAATAAAAAAGCCGCAGCACTCAAAGAGCACCACGGCTTTCAACCAGAATAAGTTTGTTTATTTAAAGGCTATAAAGCACTCTCTAACTGTGGCAGTACTTCAAACAAATCAGCCACTAAACCGTAATCTGCAACTTGAAAAATAGGTGCGTCAGGGTCTTTATTAATCGCGACGATTACTTTTGAGTCTTTCATACCGGCTAAATGCTGAATAGCACCGCTAATCCCTACTGCAATGTATAAATTAGGCGCTACAATTTTACCTGTTTGCCCTACTTGCATGTCGTTAGGTACAAAGCCTGCATCAACCGCTGCGCGCGACGCACCAATGGCTGCTCCCAATTTATCGGCAATACCATTAAGTAGTGCAAAGTTTTCACCGTTTTGCATACCGCGACCACCCGATATAACGACAGTGGCGGCCGTAAGTTCAGGACGTTCTGATTCGGTTTGTTCAACACTTACAAAGCTACTTAATTGCGAATCAGACACTGTATCAATGCTTGTTATAGCAGCAGCTGATTGCTCACCTTGTAAATCAAAGCTACTGGCACGTACGGTAATTACTTTTTTACTGTCGAGTGATTTAACCGTTGCGATTGCATTACCTGCATAAATTGGACGTTTAAATGTATCGGCGTCCACTACTGCGATAATTTCAGAAATTTGCGCAACATCTAATAACGCAGCAACACGTGGCATAAAGTTTTTACCTGTTGTAGTAGCACTTGCAACAATGTGGCTGTAGGTGTCGCTAAGCGATAAAACTAAATCGGTCATGCTCTCAGCTAACTGATGTTCATAAACGCTATTATCGGCAACTAAAACATTAGCTACGCCATCAATGCTGGCCACTTGTGAGCTCATTGCGCTTAGGCTGTTACCTGCAATAAGCACATCAACAGGAAAACCCATTTTTACTGCAGCGTTAATAGTTTTTGAGGTTTCTGGTTTTAAAGCACCGTTGTCGTGCTCTGCAATTACGAGTGTTTTCATTTAAATCACCTTTGCCTCTGTTTTTAATTTTTCTACAAGCTGTGCAACGTCTTCAACAATAATTCCTGCGGTACGTTTAGCTGGCTCTTCTACACTTATTAATTGAATACGCGGTGTTAAATCAACACCAAGCGAATCAGCTGCTATTACTTCAAGCGGCTTACGTTTGGCTTTCATAATATTTGGCAGTGATGCGTAACGAGGCTCGTTTAAGCGTAAATCAGTTGTAACAACCGCCGGTAAATTAAGTGCTACCGTTTGCAGCCCGCCATCAACTTCGCGGGTCACGTTTACTTTGCCATTTTCAATAACAACCTTGGATGCAAATGTACCCTGCCCACGTTTAGTTAAAGCCGCTAGCATTTGACCTGTCTGGTTATTATCTGAGTCAATTGACTGTTTACCTAAAATTACAAGCTCAGGAGATTCTTGCTCTACAATTTTAGCGAGTAGCTTTGCAATATGGAGTGACTCGAGCTTTTCATCGGTTTCGATGTGAATGGCTTTGTCGGCACCCAGTGCTAATGCTGTGCGTAATTGCTCTTGCGATGCTTTAGGACCAATAGTAACAGCAACAACTTCATTGGCTGTACCGGCTTCTTTAAGGCGAATGGCTTCTTCTATAGCAATTTCACAAAACGGGTTCATTGCCATTTTAACGTTGGTTAAATCAACGTCGCTGTTATCACTTTTAACGCGTGCTTTTACGTTGTAATCAATCACTCTTTTTATTGGTACGAGAACTTTCATAGGAACTCCATAATTATTTAAACCTACAAGGTAACGTGCACGTCAACCTATTTATTTTATGAAATTAGACTACTTCCTGTTGACGTAAACGTCAACCTAAAATAACCTTTAACTATTCACAGTCTGTAACGTTTAATTTGCAAGGTTAAAAATAGGCTGTACACCTTATTTAAATGCGTAGTAAACATTCGAATAAGTCCGTCATAGATAAAGAGGTTATTATGGTCGAACGTGAAACCATGGAATTTGATGTAGTAATTGTTGGCGCTGGCCCTGCGGGGCTTTCAAGTGCAATTAAACTCGCGCAATTAGCACAAGAAAAACAACAAGAGTGCATGATTTGCGTAGTCGAAAAAGGTTCCGAAGTAGGCGCACATGTACTCTCTGGTGCTGTTTTTGAAACCAAAGCTTTGGATGAGCTACTACCAAATTGGCAAGAGCTTGGCGCACCGGTTACAACCAAAGTAACTAACGATGAAATTTATTGGTTTAATAACGAGCAAAAAGCGACATCAATCCCCCACTTTGCTACGCCAAAAACATTTCATAATGACGGTAACTACATTGTATCTATGGGTAATGTATGTCGATGGCTTGCTGAGCAAGCTGAAAGCTTAGGCGTAGAGATTTTTCCAGGGTTTAGTGCTCACTCTTTAATAATTGAAGATAAAGCAGTAAAAGGCATTATTACTGGTGATATGGGTGTCGACAAAGACGGTAATGAAAAAGACGGTTACATGCCTGGCATGGAGCTTCGTGCAAAATACACTATATTTGCAGAAGGCTGCCGAGGTCACTTAGGTAAGCAGCTAATTAATGAGTTTGCACTTGATGCAGATTCATCGCCGCAGCATTACGGTTTAGGCTTTAAAGAAATTTGGCAAATTGATGAAAGTAAGCATGAGCTTGGCAAAGTTGTTCATGGTACAGGTTGGCCACTTAGCGGCGATACTAATGGTGGTGCATTCATGTATCACAGTGAAAACAACCAAGTCGTTGTAGGTTTAATTGTTGACTTAAATTACTCAAACCCACATTTAAGCCCGTTCGATGAGTTTCAGCGAATGAAGCACCATCCAGTATTTAAAAACGTACTTGAAGGCGCAGAACGCATTGCTTACGGTGCGCGTGCTATTGCTAAGGGCGGTTTACATTCATTACCAAAAATGCATTTTGCAGGTGGCTTACTTGTAGGGTGCGATGCAGGCACACTTAATTTTGCAAAAATTAAAGGTAATCACACTGCAATGAAATCGGGAATGGTTGCCGCTGAAGTTATTTTTGAAGCATTGCAAAATGAGTTGGCAAATACCGATTTAACTCATTATCAAACTGCGTTTGAGCAATCGTGGGCATATAAAGAGTTATATCAATCTCGTAACTTTGGCCCTGCAATGCACAAGCTCGGTAAGTTTGTAGGTGGTGCGTATAACACGCTTGATCAAAATATTTTCAATGGCGGTTTACCGTTTACATTTAAAGATAATACGCCCGATCACTCTACCCTTGTTGATGCTAACGCCGCTGACAAAATAGCGTACCCAAAGCCAGATGGACACCTTAGCTTTGATAAACTCTCAAGTGTGTTTTTATCAAATACTAACCACGAAGAATCACAGCCGTGTCATTTAAAGCTCAAAGATGCGTCAATTCCTATTAACGTGAACCTAGTGAAATTTGATGAACCTGCACAGCGTTATTGCCCTGCTGGCGTTTACGAAGTACAAGAAATAGCAGGCAATAAAGAGTTTGTTATTAACGCTCAAAACTGTGTGCATTGTAAAACCTGCGATATTAAAGACCCAAGCCAAAACATTACCTGGGTAACTCCAGAAGGTGCTGGTGGGCCAAACTACCCAAATATGTAACTAAATTATGCGTTATATACACATATAGTCACTTTTTTTACATATAAATTATAAACATATCCTAAATTGCAGGGGCTTCGGCCCCTTTTTTACGTTATGCTAATAGTAGTTTTAATAATAAGAGTGTTATCTATGCCGTCGTCAAAAGTTGTTTTTCGTTTTTTAGCAGAGCCTACCGATGTTAATTTTGGTGGTAAAGTTCATGGTGGGGCCGTCATGAAATGGATTGACCAAGCAGGCTATGCATGTGCTGCGGGTTGGAGTGGTCACTACTGCGTAACGGTTTCGGTTGCGGGTGTTAAATTTAGACGCCCAATTTTAGTGGGTCAAATAGTCGAAGTAGAAGCTAAAATTGCCCATACGGGTAGAAGTAGCATGCAAATATTTATACAAGTGCGTTGTGGCGATCCAAAAACACAAAATATGGTTGAAACAAATCATTGTGTTATCAGCTTTATTGCAATGGATGAAACGGGCTACCCTATAGAAGTGCCTTCGTTTAAAGCTGTAACAGAAGAAGATATTAAATTAGAAAATTACGCTATAAAAATGAAAGAAATAGCAATTGAAACAGAAAACTTGCTTCATACAGTGTAATTACTAGTTTAAATAATTCAGGCTATGTAAAAAACTCATTATACTTTGTAAAACATACAACTTATTTTAGAGTACTCAATTACACAAAAGTTCACTTTGATTATAAAACACGCTAAATACCGTAAAAACCAATACAAAAGAATTAATTAAGGCGTGTTTTTAATTCATTTTAATATTGGCACGCTCGCTGCAAGTAGATAATTGAAGTTTGATTAATGAAATCAAGCATTTGATTATTTTTTGTAAAGGAGCTATTCAATGATTAAAACACTTTCTCTTTCAGCTATTGCACTAGCAACACTGGGTTTTAACTCTGCAGCACACGCTGACATTTCTGATTTCGATTCTCCACGTATTTATACTGGTATCGGTTACGGTCAATATTCTTTTGAATTTGAAGACAGTGACAACGACACTGACTTTGACGACGATGCACAAATGCTTAAGGGTTACGTTGGTGCACAATTTAACGAGTACTTAAGCTTAGAGCTTGCTTATCAAAACTTTGATGAAGTAAGTGATATAGACAGCAAAGCTGAAATTGATGGCGTATCGCTTGCCGCACGTTTGGGCTACCCTATAACAGAAAGCTTTTCTGTGTATGCAAAAGGCGGTTGGCTTGAATGGGATGCAGATTACACACAAGATTTACCAGTAGGTGGCGTATCAGCGTCTACAGATGGTGGTGATGCATTTTACGGCGCTGGTATTGAATACGCGCTTACAACAAATGTACAGTTTCGTTTAGAGTACGAACGCTATAAACTTGATGACGATATTGACCCAGATATGGATGTAGCGTCTGTATCAGTTCAATACATGTTTTAATTAGTCTTTAGCATGTATAAAAGGTAAGCCCAAGGGCTTACCTTTTTTGTTTTAGGCTCTTTTTAAATATATTAATATAAACCAATCAGTCTAATAAACAGCTTTAAACCGTTTGGTCTATAATGCCAAGTGCATTAAATAATTGTTCTATTGTAGCACTAAGAAAATAGCGCAATAACAAGGCAAAATTATAATATATAGTTGTTATCACAAATTGCTCCCTGCATTGCTCTACCTCCTGCACCCATGCAGTCAACTATGAATAATTCCTAACAAAGTAAGTGCGCTATTTAATGCAGTAGAATAATAATATTTTTAATAAAATTGGTATACGCAATAAACTTGCTTACATTAATGCCATAAATGCTAAATGCGGGTAGAATAGCGCTCTATTTTATTTGTACCCGAGTACTATGAGCGATTACACCATTTCGGCTATTGGCCACATTCAATCTCCTTATAAACAAAAGTTTGCTATACCTAGGCAACCACGTTTAGTGCCACAAGCTAAAGCAAAGCTTATATTTGCCCCCGATTTTAATCGCGAAGAGTTTGTACGTGGTTTAGATGAATTTACTCATATTTGGTTGTTATTTCGTTTTCATGAAACAGCTGATAAAGGTTATTCTGCTATGGTGCGCCCGCCTCGTTTGGGTGGCAATGAGCGAAAAGGTGTATTTGCGACCCGTGCTACATTCAGACCAAACGCAATTGGAATGAGCGCCGTAAAACTTGAAGGTATTGAATATAAAAACGGACAACTTAGCTTATTACTCGCTGGCATTGATTTACTTGATGGCACACCGATTATTGACATAAAACCGTATTTGCCGTATTCAGACTCTATGCCGGATGCAAGTGCTGGCTTTGCTGACACGCGCCCAGAAACACAAATGACGGTTGAATTTAGCCCTCAAGCAATTGAGTTTGTTAATGCGCAAACACAATACCCAGATTTACATGATTTTATTGCCAATGTTTTAAAACAAGATCCCCGCCCTGCATATAAAAAACAAAAAGACGGCGAGCAGAGCTATGGTATGACTCTGTATAATTATAATATTCGCTGGCAAGTCAATGGCGAGCATAACGTAGTAACAAGCATAGAAAAAAACTAAATAACTCAGTTAGCGCTTTAGTGTAAAAGCATCCGCTGGTAAACTTAAGCTCTATTAAAAGAATATAATTACTCTATTTCGGAAAAAACATGCGTACAAGCCAATATATACTCGCAACACTTAAAGAAACGCCATCAGATGCTGAAATCGTATCGCATCAGTTAATGCTTAGAGCCGGTATGATCCGTCGCGTCGCTTCGGGTTTATACACTTGGTTACCCTCTGGTTTACGCGTGCTACGTAAAGTAGAAAACATTGTACGTGAAGAGATGGACAAAGCGGGTGCAATTGAAATGCTAATGCCTGTTATTCAACCTGCTGATTTGTGGGAAGAGTCTGGCCGTTGGAATGAATTTGGTCCTGAGCTTATGCGCTTTACAGACCGTCATAACCGTACATTTGCACTTGGCCCAACACACGAAGAAGTAATAACTGATTTCGTACGTAAAGAAATAAGCAGCTACAAGCAATTACCAGTTACTTTATACCAAGTACAAACTAAAGTACGCGACGAACGTCGTCCTCGTTTTGGTGTAATGCGTGCTCGTGAATTTACAATGAAAGATGCCTACTCTTTTCACTTAAGTGAAGAGTGTTTAGATGCGACTTATCAAGCGATGCACAAAGCATATTGTAATATTTTTGAGCGTTTAGGCCTTGATTACCGCCCTGTTATAGCCGATACAGGCTCTATTGGTGGTAGCGTATCGCACGAGTTTCATGTACTTGCTGAGTCGGGCGAAGATGCAATTGCATTTAGTGATGCCAGTGATTACGCCGCTAATATTGAAAAAGCAGAAGCACTGGCACCAAGCGAGCCTCGCCCTGAAGCATCAAAAGAGCTTAAAGCGTTTCCAACTCCTGACGCTAAAACGATTAACGAGCTTAAAAAACACTACGGTGTTAAGCCACATCGCGGTGTTAAAACGTTAATTGTTTATGGTACGCCTGATGAAAACGAAGTACGCGGTTTAGTAGCCTTAGTACTGCGTGGCGATCACGAATTAAATGAACTAAAAGCTGAAAAGCACCCATTAGTAGACTCTCCGCTTGAAATGGCAACAGAGGCAGATATTGTTGCTGCTATTGGCGCAAAACCTGGCTCATTAGGCCCTGTCGGCTTATCTATGCCTATTATTGTTGATAGAGCAGCTAACATACTTGCTGATTTTGTTGCCGGTGCAAATAAAGACGACGAGCATTACAGCGGTATTAACTGGGATCGTGACGTAACTGATTACGAAGTTGCTGATATTCGTAATATTGTTGAAGGCGATATGAGCCCATGTGGCCAAGGCGTTTTACAAATTAAACGTGGTATTGAAGTAGGTCATATTTTCCAACTTGGCACTAAATACTCAGAAGCGATGAAAGCGGGTGTATTAAACGAAGGTGGTAAAAACCAAACCATGACTATGGGTTGTTACGGTATTGGTGTTTCACGTATTGTTGCTGCTGCTATTGAGCAGAACAACGATCAATACGGGATCATTTGGCCAAAATCAATCGCGCCATTCGATTTAGCAATTGTTCCAATGAACATGCACAAATCGCATCGTATTCCTGATATTGCAAATAACCTTTACCAAGGTTTAAAAGATGCTGGTCTTGATGTGTTATTTGATGACCGTAAAGAGCGCCCTGGTGTTATGTTTAACGATATGGAACTAATTGGTGTGCCATTTACGCTAGTAATTGGTGAGCGTAACCTTGACGAAAACAAAGTTGAGCTTAAAAACCGCCGTACAGGTGAAAAGCTAATGATTGATATCGATACAGCAATTGATGCAATTAAAGCAGCCGTTAAAGGTTAAGCTAAAAATACTTATAAGTAATTTTAAAACCGCTTTTTAAAAGCGGTTTTTTTATACCTAAATTTTATGTGTGTTATTTGGCTTTAGTATTACTGTCGTATAATTGTCATTTTTATTCCCTAAAGTATTTAACCTGAACTCTGGATAATAAATCTATCTCGAGCAGCTATTTTCAGCGCTAACTGCGTTGAATTTACTTGCAATAGGCTCGCTATTGACGCGTAAATTCGCCTTGTTTTCACTGAAAATCTCTGGCTAGAGAAAATAAATTTAAATATCACCATGATTCAATACCTTAGTAAATCTCTTAACCAGAGTTCAGGTTATTTAACTATTACACTCGATACTTTAGGGAATGAAAATGAGTAATGGCGCAAACACTAAGAAGCAACACTACCCTACTATTTGGATATCTGATGTTCATTTAGGTTACAAAGACTGTAAAGCAGATTACTTACTCGATTTTTTAAACTCGGTAGAATCCGATACACTTTATTTAGTGGGTGATATTATTGATTTATGGTCAATGAAACGTCAGTTTTATTGGCACCCTTCGCATTATCAAGTATTAAACTCTATACAAAAAAAAGCAGCTAGCGGTACACGCGTCATTTATATTCCCGGTAATCATGACGAAACGTTTAGAAACTATATAAATCAAACGTTATTTGGTATTGAAATCCACCAGCAGTTTATTCACACCACTAAAGCTAATAAACGTTTTTTACTCGTACACGGTGATGATTTTGATTCCGCGACACGCTATAACAAACTTATTAGTATCGCGGGTGATGCAGGGTACGACTTTTTATTATTTTTAAACCGCTGGACCAATCGTATTCGAAAGCTATTTGGTGGTAATTACTACTCGCTTGCATCATGGATAAAAGCTCGCGTACACAAAGCACGTGAAGCGATTAAAGCCTTCGAAGATGCCGCAATTCATGAAGCTAAAAAACAAAACGTAGACGGTATTATTTGTGGACACATTCATCATCCCAAAATAAAAGTAGATGACGGAATTATGTATTGTAACGATGGAGACTGGATTGAGAGTTGTACGGCGCTGGTAGAGCAGCAAGATGGAAAAATTGAATTACTACATTGGTCAGACACACAAACCGTACTCGATAGCGCCGACATAACAAAGTTAAATATATCAACGGATGCTAAACCAAAAGAATCAGCTGCATAAGCAGCTGATTCTCATTTAATCACGATTAACTTAGCCAGGTGATTAACTTATCTTTCAGCGTTCTTGGCTTGATTGGTTTAGTAATATAGTCGTTCATGCCTGCAGTTAAACAACGTTCTCTATCACCTTCCATCGCGCTTGCTGTCATAGCAATAATAGGTATGTAAGTGTAGTCTACCCCGGCCTTACTATTTCTGATTTCACTTGTTGTATCGTAGCCATTTAAATTAGGCATTTGGCAATCCATTAAAATAACATCAAAAGCTTGCTCTGTGTTTTCTCTCAATGCTTCTAATGCTTCTACACCGTCTGATGCACAGGTGATTTTTACTTTAGTGCGTTTTAAAATCGCCTTAGCAACTTCAATATTAATCATATTATCGTCTACTAATAATATATGATAAGCAGATAAGTCAGGCTCTACTTGTTCTTCTGTTAAGCCTTTTGGTGGCGCTATAATACAATCATTACTGGCACCAAATAAGCTGGCTAACTTATAGCTAAATTGATCTTGGGTAAGCGGTTTATTTAGAATGTGGCTACCCTCAGGTAATATCATTTTAGTCGGTTTATCGGTCACCATGTCGCGTAAAATTAAGACGTACTTTTTATTAAACTGCTTACAGTAATCAATTAACGCATCAATTTGAGGATGCTCATCGTCAATCAATAATAAGTCAGCTTCAAACTCTTTATGCTCACTAAAGTAGTCGAGTCTTACAATGTTTTCTGCATTTACTTTACAGGTTAGTAGCAATAAATCGCACACGTTTTTATAAACGTTATCGCGCGCTATTAATGCCGCTACGTTAATACTTGTAGCAAGTTCAATACCTGTGTTTAGCTTTTTCTCTTGTGCTACATGTAGCTCAACTGTTGCGGTAAAGGTACTACCAGCACCCTTTTCACTTATAACCGTAATATTACCACCCATTAACTGAGCAAGTTTTTTACATATAGATAAGCCTAAGCCTGTACCACCAAAATGACGGGTTGTACTTGAATCTTCTTGTGTAAACACTTCAAATAGTTTGTCTATGTTCTCTGGCGCTATACCAATTCCGGTATCTTTTATTGTAAAGCTCATTAATAACTTTGAGTCGGTAATGTACTTAGAGCCGACAGTTAAACTTACTTCACCTCGGTGAGTAAATTTAAATGCATTATTAACTAAGTTAATTAAAATTTGTTTAAGTCGATGGCTGTCGCCAATAACCATTCTATCTACTACATCTTTTGTATCTAAAAACACTTCAAGACCTTTGCGCTGGCCCTGTAACGCTAAAGAGCTAATCATATCGCTACATACTGTAACAACATCAAATGTATGATTATCAATATCAAGCTTACCCGCTTCTATTTTAGAAAAATCGAGAATATCGTTAATCAAATTCATCAGAGAGTTAGCACTGCTATTAGCTAATTTTAAGTAATGGTATTGTTGTTCACTTAAGCCATCTTCTTTGAGCATTTCAAGCATACCCAAAACGCCATTCATCGGTGTGCGTATTTCGTGAGATATATTTGCTACAAAGTCACTTTTTGCTTGGCTCGCTGCTAATGCTTGATCAATTGCGCGCTCTAGCTCAACAGTCCTTTGTGATACTTTTAGCTCTAAAGTACTGTTTAAGCCTTCAAGCTCTGATTGAGTATTTTTTAATGAGCTAATATTTCTTAAAATAGCCGCTACCTGATAACGGTTATTGTAGACATCAAAAATACTACTGAGCGTAATTGAAAAGTATTGTTTGTTGCCATAACCATCTGTGTAGATAGCTTCAAAAGGCATTTTTGCTCCGTTTGAAATAGTCTCTTCTATACAGTTATTATCGGCTTCATTTAAGTTAAATAAAGAAACAAAGTCAGGGCTAGTGCCTGAGATTGAATTACCAAAAATTTCTTTAGCTGTATTATTAAAGTGAACAATTTCGCCGTTTTGCTCAATTGTAAAAATAGCATCCAGAGAATTTTCTATTACTTTATTGTTTTGCTCTTTTAGAGAATTAATTAACAACTTACGGTTTATAAAACGTTGGTATAAAAAGGCAATAACTAAAAATACGCTAAAAAATACTACTAGCATTGCAATAAAGTTTTGACGCCTTTCGTTCACCTTTGCAAACAACGTTTTAGTATCAACACTTACACCAAGCTCTAAAGGTAACATGGCAATATCACCATCAAGCGAAATACGCTTTTTTAACGTGTAAGCAATTGGGTAACTACTTAGCGGTAAAGTGCCTTGCTCTGCCATTGTGGTTGCAGTAGAAAATTCTTCAGTCCATGTTTGTGCTTTATTAAATTCAAAACCGAAGCGTAATTGAGGGTTTGGATGATATAAAAATTCACCTTCATTATTCATTAGGTAAATTTGTGTTCCTTGTGGAGATTCAACCGTTAAACTTTTTATTAATTTATCAGCAAAGTAGTTAGTGACTAATATTGCAAAAATTTTATTTTTTTCATCAAAAACAGGCTTAGCTACACGAAAAGTACTTATATAAGGTTCTTGTATCTGCCCATTTTCACGGTTGTAGTTAATAGGAGAAATATAAACACTTTTATTATCGAGCATACTCGCTTTTATCATGTAATCGCGTTGGCCTTTCTTTTGTAATTGCAGGCCTTGCAGTCGATTAATTTCTCCGAGTTGGTTTCTATCAACCCTGACAACTTCTTGCCCACCATCTGCGAGAATAATATAGCGAGCCTGAAGTATGCTGTCGTCTGTGCGCATAAAACCACTAAAAATACTCGCTAAGCGCTCTTCCCAAACGTCAATGTGCGTGCCTAACAAGGGATCTATTTTCTTGTTTTCAGTGGCGCGAGTAATGCCTTTAATCGGGGGCGTTGCGTCTAAAAAGCGAATAGCGGTAACACTATCTTTAAGATGGTTTTTTAGTGAAAGGCTTTTTGTTTCAAGCTCACGTTTTAATTCTATTTGGGCTGAATTATAAACATCACTTCTTACTTTTTGGTCAAACAAATACAGAGATGGTAAAGCTATAAGAACAAATATTATTGTTGCAACGAGCATTAGTCTATTATTTTTTGTCACATTCAAAAAATTATTCTTTTTCAACATTTACCTTCACCATAAATTTTTATTGTTATTAGTATAGAGCATTAACGAAAGAATTGGACCATCTAACTAATCGGTTATCGTTATAATTTTTATAATAAAAAGACTAAATCATTAGTTTTATTTAGAGCACACTCTCTATATGAATTATAAATGAATGAGAGTACCCATATCGACTTACACAGATTATAAAATAGTTGTTTCAACCAATCATCCCTTTAAAATATAAAAGGTAGCCAATGCTACCTTTTATATATTTTCAGAGTGCTAAATCTATATAATTATCTAAACAGCACATCTTCTCTGTTAAACCATTTAACGCAAAATGCCAGTAGTCCGGCTGCAATGATTGCAGTTGCTAAAAATATTAAGCCTACAAATGTGTAATCAACAGTCCCTTTTACTATTTCTTTAATTGCTAAAGCCACGTTTGTAACAGGAATGAATGCTGTTTTAGCAGTAAGCTCCATATTTGGCATTATTGAAATAATAATAGGGAAAAACACGCCCATACTTAAGGGGGCCATATAGTTTTGTGCTTCTTTAAACGTACGTGCATAAATAGATATAGCCAGTGCCAAAGCCGAAAATATAGCAGCCACAGGCAGTAGCAATACAAATATCATCAGTAAATCGGTTACCGCTAATGTACTAAATGCCGCTTTAATAAAATCTAGATCGGCAAATGCTAACGCCAGTGCTATCCAGCAGCCCATACTTAAGACCGTTATGGTTGTGGAGGCAATGGATGTAGTTAACAAAGTTATAAATTTACCAAGCACCAGCTCTGTACGCGTAATAGGTGTTAGTAGGAGTGTTTCTAGCGTGCCACGTTCTTTTTCGCCAGCGCCTAAATCAATAGCGGGATAAGTAGCCCCCATTAGTACTAATGGTATAAGTAAGTAAGGTAAAAACCCGCCAATTTTTTCGCCAAGGTTTTCACGTTTATCGGCTGTATCCACCTTAATTACTTCAATTGGGTTAAGAATAGATTTTTGAACAGACTCTTCAATACCAAAACTGATTAGCTTTTGAGTTTGCAGTACGTCACTGTATTCTTTTGCTAGCTCTTTAACGCGTTCGAATAAAAAGTTAATAGATTTTGAATCGTTAAAAACAACCTGCCACTGACTTTGTTCACCATTATCTAGTGTTTGCTCAGCATGGCTTGGTAAATAAATACCCATATCAATATCGCCAGCTATAACGCCAGCTTTAAGCTCTTCAATGTTATTAAAGGTTTTAGCACCTTTATAAAGCTCAAAACTTTTGTGATAAAACACTTTATCAGTAAATTCTTGTGCATATTCACCATTAATAATGGCATACGTATTTACTTTTTGTTCTGCGTCCATTGCTGCTTGTGAGCTTATAAATGCCATTACGGCAAACAATAACGGAAATATAGCGACAGGAAGCGCAACAACAAATAATAGCGTTTTTTTGTCGCGTAATAACTCTCTTAATTCCTTTTTAAATACCTCAAACATCATGTTTCTCCGTTAATATGTTCATAAACGCTTGATTAAGCTCATCACTATTACCTGCTTGTTTAAATTCATCTACTGTTCCGTCGAAGCAGCTAATACCTTCGTTAATTACAGCGACTCGGTCACATAAAAGTGCAACTTCATCTAAATGATGGGTCGAAAAAATAACAGGAGTACCTTGCGCCTTTAAACCCTTAATAAATTGAATAACGGTTTGCGTGGTCATTATATCCAGACCCGTTGTTGGCTCATCAAGCACAACAACTGCTGGGCGATGAACAACAGCACGCGCAATATTTGCTTTTTGCTTCATACCTGTTGATAGGTTTTCTGCGCGTTTATCTACAAACTTATGCATATCAAGCAATGTAAATAGCTCATCACAACGCGATGCAATATCGCTTTTGCTCATACCGTGGAGCTTTGCAAAATACTCTATGTTTTCTTTTACAGTTAAGCGGCCATACAAACCGGTAGAGCCCGATAAAAAACCGATAGACTTACGCCCCAGTAGCGGTTTTTTTACAATGTCGTTTCCGGCAATTGTTATTGAGCCTTCATCGGGCTTTAACGCGGTTGAAATCATTCTAAGTGTAGTTGTTTTACCCGCACCATTTGGGCCGAGCAACCCAAGTACTTCACCCTTTGCGCAGCTAAAACTCACATCTCGTACTGAGTGAAAGTAATCTTTATCTTCACGAGGGTCGATGTCATCTATTTTATTTTTTTTGTGATCTTTAGTTAGCTTAAATTTCTTTTTAAGCCCAGCAACTTCTATCATGTTCGTATCCTTCGTTTCGCTCTAAAATAATCTGTATTGTTGTAAAAAGAGTCGTCTTTGTTTTCGTCATGCCAGCCTGGCACACCTAATAAAGGCAGTGGTGAAAGCTGTTTGTTATCAGCTAAGCAGTTATCTGTATTAATCATCTCATAAAGGGCTTGGTCAAGGTACTGGTATTGAGTTACTAAATCTTTACAAAATATTTCATTAGGTACACAAACAAATAACGCTTTACCTGTTAAGCCTATATAAGGTTTAGTAAGCATTTCGTAATTTGCATGACCAAACATAAAAGGTTTTATTGTTTTACCCCACTCATGTTTGTGTTCAACAAATGCTGTTTTCCATTGATGATCGCAAAGCCACTGCTGCCATTTACTCTCACTTATAGCTAATACAACACCACATTCATCAAAGAGCGTTAGTGCATTACGATGCTTAGTACGCTGTTGTAATCCATGTTCAGCTATATCTTGCACATGACGCTGGTTTATAAGTGCTTTGGTATTAGGAAATAAACACCAAATAAAGCCACCAAATAAGTCATGCCAATTCTCACTGCGTGTAGGTACAACACCCGTTTCAAAAATAACTTGTTCGTAATAACGATCGCCAAAATCTACCTTTGCATCATCTTCAAAAGTAATAGGAATATTATTCGCATTAATAGCGGTTAAAAATGGAGAAAACCACTGCGGCGCCGGCCAATCTGTTAATTCGTTAACTTTAAACAGCTCACGTAAGTGCGAAAATGCACCGGTTTCTAAACTACTAATTTGCCACTGCTCGGGGGGAGTAAAACGCTTCATTTAAACCTTTAACAATTTATGCCTATAATTTACGAGAAGTTTACCGCAAAAACTGGTTCTACTTAATAGAAGTTAATATACTAATCATAACTTAAAACAAAAAAAGAGCTGACATGAAACATTATTTCTCTCTCACACTCCTCGCTACTGCTGTTTTAGCAGGTTGCGCAACAACAAGTATTACACCTACTGATGTAACAAATGGTTATAACAGTATTCAAGCTGATGAATTGGCTAAACATGTAAAAGTACTCGCATCAGACGAATTTGGTGGTCGTGCTCCTTCATCACCAGGCGAAAAGCTAACGCTTGATTATTTAACTGCGCAGTTTAAAGCCCTAGGTTTAGATCCAGGTAATGGCGACAGCTACTTACAAGAAGTTCCACTTGTGTCGCTTGAGGCTGATGCAAACATGGTATTAAGTATTGGTGGTAAAGACTATCAATACAAAAAAGACATGGTTATGGGTAGCAGCCGCATAAGCACACAAGAAGGCATAGAAAATTCTGAACTTGTATTTGTGGGCTACGGCGTTAACGCACCTGAATACAATTGGAATGATTACGAAGGTTTAGACGTTAAGGGCAAAACGGTTGTAATGCTGGTTAACGATCCGGGTTTTGCAACAAAAGACCCTGCTTTATTTACTGGCGACGCAATGACCTATTATGGGCGTTGGACATACAAATACGAAGAAGCGAGTCGCCGTGGTGCCGCAGGTGCAATTATTATTCATGAAACAGCACCTGCATCTTACCCGTGGTCGGTTGTTGAAAACTCGTGGAGCGGCGAGCAGTTTGGTTTTCAAAAAGAAAACAATAACATGGACCGCGTAGCCGTTGAAGGCTGGGTTACAACTGACGTAGCAAAAGAGCTTTTTACTAAAGCAGGTTTAGATTTTGATACCGTTAAAACGAATGCTGCCAAAGGTGCTTACCATGTTGATATGGGCGATTTAACTGCTTCTGTTAGTATTAAAAACACGATTAAAAAATCGGTGTCGTATAACTTTATCGCCACTTTACCTGGTAGTGAAAAACCAGATGAGCATGTTATTTACTCGGCTCATTGGGATCACTTAGGTACAGACAAAACACGTAAAGGCGATCAAATTTATAACGGTGCTCACGACAATGCAACGGGTACCGCTGGGCTAATTGAAGTAGCCGAAGCCTTTACAAAATTACCAAAGCCCCCTAGCCGCTCAATGACATTTTTAGCGGTAACTGCTGAAGAGCAAGGCTTATTAGGGTCTAAATACTATGCAGCAAATCCAGTGATTGCAGCTAATAAAACAGTCGCTAACATAAACATGGATAGCTTAAATTTATTAGGCAAAGTAAAAGACATGAATGTGGTTGGTATTGGTAAATCACAAATGGATGAGTTTTTAGAAACTGCGGCTAAAGAGCAAGGCAGAACAATATCAGGTGATCCTAAACCATCATCGGGTGGCTATTACCGCTCTGATCACTTTGCATTTGCTAACATGGGTATTCCAGCCATGTACGCAGGCGGTGGTACTGTGGCTGCTGATGAAGAAACGGCTAATTACCGTAAACGTATGAGCTTAGTACTTCGCGGTTGTTACCATCAACCATGTGACCGTTACCGTGATGAATGGGATTTATCGGGTGCTGTTCAAGACTTACAATTATTTTATAAAGTAGGTTTTGATATTTCTGAAACAGAACAGTGGCCAACGTGGAATACAAACTCTGAATTTCAGCGTAAGTAGCCCAATTTAATCACAGCCTTAAATTCAAATTTAAACTAACTTAGATTTGGCTATCGAAAAACTCAAACAGAGTAATCGATTTAAATAGATATAAATGATATTGATTATCATTTAATTAAAATATACAGTGTGACCTAGTTAATTTATTAGGTCGCATTGTATGATTTCACTCCCTCACATTGGTTTTATTACTCCTGCCTCAAAACGATTTTTGAGCCAAAATAAACGCTTACTGCTGCCTTTATTTATTTTAACTTGCCTTGCAATACCGCAATTACGCGAAATAACAATGACCGCACTAAGTGATGCATTTTTTCAAGTGAGTGTGTTTGTTGCTGCTACCCTTTTAATTTATTACTACGCTATAGAACACTTACCTCAATTAGAGCTTAGTTATTTAAGTGCCAAGTCCCCTATTTTAGAAATTAGCTTTGCAGCGGTTTTAGGTGCATTACCTGGCTGTGGTGGCGCTATTATTGTGGTTACTCAATTTACAAAAGGCCAAGCAAGCTTTGGTGCTATTGTTGCTGTGCTAACAGCTACAATGGGAGATGCAGCATTTTTATTACTTGCTACCCGCCCTACTGAAGGCTTGTTAATTATGGGAATAGGGTTAGTTGTGGGTACATTCAGTGGTTTACTGGTTAATACAATACACAAAAAAGACTTTTTACGCCCAACAGCGCAAGAACAAAAGCACCAAATTAAAATACTCTCAACTAACATTATTAAAATCAGTAAACCGGTTTGGATGGTAGCAATTATCCCAAGCCTTATAATTGCCTTTTTGATTGCCTTCAATGTTGATTTTTCGCAGTTTGGTGCAAGCACAAGTACTTTAATTACGCTATTTGGTGCATTAATGGCTTTATTTATTGTGAGTATTTGGGCACTTTCGTCAAGAGGTGAAAGCTATCAAGAAGTAACGTCAGAAGACGATGCATGTAACCCCCCTTCTAAAATAATAAAAGTATTACAAGATACCCATTTTGTAACGGCATGGGTTGTAGCCTCTTTTATGCTATTTGAGATTTTGGTTAACATTGCAGGTCTTGATTTAAAAACGTGGTTTGTACATTACGCCTATTTGGCCCCATTAATTGCAGTGCTTATTGGTTTTTTACCTGGTTGTGGTCCGCAAATAATTGTTACAACGCTTTATATTCAAGGCATTATTCCCTTTAGTGCTTTAGCAGGAAACGCAATTTCTAACGATGGTGATGCGTTATTTCCAGCAATAGCAATGGCGCCCAAAGCTGCAGTTATAGCTACACTTTATACGTCTATTCCCGCATTAATAGTTGGTTATGGGTTGTATTTTTTTGTTGAAATTTAAAAAACACAAAAAAGCTCAGCAATTGCTGAGCTTTCAACATGTTAAGTTATTCTTACTTATACAGTTGCTGGTTCTACTGCTAATTCTTTAGGATTTGGACCAAAATCGTTTTCACCTTCGTGCGAATCTTGCGCAAGAAAAACAATTAAAACAATCCAACCAATGATTGGCACTAACCAAAGTAGCTGCCACCAGCCTGAACGGCCTGTGTCATGAAGACGACGAGCACCAGCACTTAAGCCAGGAATTAATAGCGCTAAGCTATAAATAGAGCCAATGAACATTGTACCTAGTACACCATCAATCGCATTACAAACTACTGAAAAAATGAAGTTAAATAATACAAACATCCAATATGCTTTACGACGATTACGGCCTGAAAAATCTGCGTAGCTACGCAACGCGTTCATATAATGTTCCATGAAATTTCCTTAGTGTTATTTTTTATATTCCCTAACGGGGTTAATCTAATTACTTTTTAGTAACATTTGTATCTTAATTAAAAACAGCTGACATTAAAACAAAAAACCAGCTAAAAGCTGGTTTTTATTACATATTAACAATTTAGCTATTAACTCATAGCCATCATCATTGCCGATGGGTTTTCTAAGTACGATTTCCATAGGTTATTAAAGCGAGCAATAGTGCCCCCATCAATAACGCGATGATCGCCAGACCAGCTCACTTGCATAATAGCTTTACTCACAACCTGCCCACTTTCATCAAAACGCGGTAGATGCTGCAGTTTACCTAGCGCAACAATAGCCACTTCTGGTTTATTAATTATAGGGGTCGCAATAGTGCCGCCAATAGCTCCAATGTTAGAGATGCTAATTGTCCCACCTTTTAAATCATCGGGTGCAACACGGCCTTCTCGCGCTGAATGAGTTAAACGGGTTAAATCATTTGCCACATCAACAATGCTCTTACTCTGGCACGATTTAATATTAGGCACTAACAAGCCAATTTTAGAATCAACCGCTATACCGATATTATGATCGTTATAATAGGTAAGCTCTGAGCATTCATCGTTCACTTTTGAATTAAGTACAGGGTACTCTTTCATTGCTAGCGAGAGTGCTTTTACAAAAAATGGCATCATGGTGAGCTTAACGCCTTGTGCTTTGTACTGCTCTTTTAAAGAGCTACGCAAAGCTATAAGCTGTGTTAAGTCTATTTCATCACTAAACGTAAAGTGCGGAATAGTTGAAACCGAAGCTACCATTTGCTTGGCCATGGCCGCTTTAATACCTTTAATTTGCTCTACTCGTACGCCACCGCTTTGATTCTGTGTTTGGTTTTGTACTGCACTTTGAGAAGCATCGCTATTAAGCGGTGAAGTATCAATAGTATTTGGCACTTCGCCTTTTACAAACTCTTCAATATCTTGCTTGTAAATACGTCCATTTTTACCACTACCTGGTACACACGTCAAATCAACATCTAGCTCACGTGCTTTACGACGAACCGCAGGAGATGCAACCGCTTTTTGATTGATAACTTTAGCAGCTTGCTGCGTTTTAACAGGGGCAAATTTTTCAGCGACGGCATTAGCTTGAGCCTTTACGACCGCTTGGTTTATATCAACACTTGGTTTTGCTGCACTGCCTGCAATTGTCATTTGAAACAACGGGCTATGTACTTTTGCTATTTCACCTTTCTGGTAATATAGTTTTTTTACTGTGCCTGTATATTTTGCCGGAATTTGTACTAATGCTTTGTCGGTCATTACGTCACAAACCGCTTGGTCTTCTTCTATTTCGTCGCCTTCAGCAACTAACCAATCAACAATCTCACACTCAACAATACCTTCACCGATATCCGGTAATATAAAGTCCTCAACCACATCAGCTGCATCATTAGTTTTATTTTCAGCTTGTACTGGCTCTTGTACTACTTCATTGTTAGTGTTTTCACCTGCTACATCCATAGCGAATAAAGGGGCATGTACTTTAGCAATCTCACCTTTTAGATAATATAGCTTTGAAATAACGCCATCATGCACTGCCGGAATTTGTACTAATGCTTTGTCTGTCATAACATCGCAAATTGGCTGATCCTCAGATACGGTATCGCCTTCTTGTACTAGCCATTCAACTACTTCGCATTCAACAATGCCTTCACCAATATCGGGTAATATAAAATCTTTAGCCATGGTAACCCCTAAAAATCCATTGATTGTTTAATTGCAGCCAACACTTTTAGTGCATCCGGTACGTATTCTTTTTCAAGTGCCAGCGGGTATGGCGTATCTAGACCACATACACGTAAAATTGGCGACTCTAAATGCAAGAAACACTCTTGTTGTATTGTTGCGGCTATCTCTGCACCAAAGCCATTGGTTATAGGCGCTTCATGACTCACGATTAAACGGCCGGTTTTAATAACCGATTTAGCAATCGTTTCAACATCCCATGGTAAAATACTACGAAGATCAATAACTTCACAGCTTATACCTTGCTCACTTGCTTGCTTTGCTGCATCTTCAATAATCTCCATTTGAGCACCCCACGCTAAGAGCGTAATATCGGCACCCTCTTGCACTACTTCAGCCGTGCCTAATTCAATACTATAATCTTCTTCTGGCACTTCGCCAATTGATGCACGATATAAACGCTTAGGCTCAAAAAATATGACCGGGTTATCATCTTTAATTGATGCACGTAATAAACCTTTAGCTTGATAAGGGTTACGCGGTACAACTACTTTCAAACCCGGTGTGTGCGCAAAATACGCTTCGGGTGATTGTGAATGATATAAACCACCGGCAATACCGCCACCATAAGGTGTACGAATAGTTAAGTTACCCACATTAAATTCATTACCACTGCGATAACGAAATTTAGCGGCTTCATTTACTATTTGATCAAACGCTGGGAAAATATAATCAGCAAATTGAATTTCTGCCAATGCAGGCGCACCAAAAGCTGCTAAACCATTAGCAAAACCTAAAATACCTTGCTCGGTTAAAGGCGTATTAAAAACACGATGTTTACCGTACTTCTCTTGCAAGCCCGATGTTGCTCTAAATACACCACCGAAGTAACCAACATCTTCACCAAAAATACAGGCTTGAGGGTGTTCATTCATCGTAATATCGAGAGCAGAGTTAATTGCGTGGAGCATGTTCATTTTAGCCATTACTTAATTCTCCCTGCGGTAACTGGGTAAGCATCTGGATGCTGTTTTATATGTTCTTTTAGTTGCTCGTACTGGCGTTGCAATAATGGAATTGGTGTATCGTAAACGTCAGATACCAGTTCTTCTAAAGCGGGCTTTGCAACAACTTCAGCACGTTTAAGCGCTGCTAAAATTTCTTCACGAATCGACTCTTTTGCTTTTATATCGTCTTCTTCGTTTAACCAGTCTTGCTTGACCAACCATTTTCTAAATTTATCAATAGGGCACGTTTGATGATTAGCTTCTTCATCTTTAGAGCGATAACCACTTGGATCGTCTGACGTAGAGTGCGCACCCAAACGATAAGCAATCGATTCAATGAGTACAGGCTCACCTTGTGTTGAGGCTATTTCGCGTGCTTTTTTAGTCGCCGCATACACAGCAAGTGCATCTGTGCCATCAACACGAATTGTTTTAATGCCATAACCCACACCACGCGAGGCAATACCATCGCCTTTAAATTGCTCATCAGCAGGGGTTGATATTGCATAGCCGTTATTACGTGCAAAAAATATAACCGGCGCTCTGTGAACAGCGGCCATATTTAAACCGGCATGAAAGTCACCTTCAGATGCAGCACCTTCACCAAAGTAACAAATAGTCACATTATCAATTGTGCTGGCAAGCTCGCCTGTTTTAGCGTCGATGTGCTTTATTTTTTGGCCATATGCATAACCCGTTGCCTGTGGTATTTGCGTACCCAATGGCGATGAAATTGTCATGTAGTTTAGCGCTTTAGACCCATAATGAATTGGCATTTGACGACCTTTGCCTAAATCCAATTCATTTGAAAACATTTGGTTCATAAATTGATCAAGCGTAAAGCCACGATAATGCAGGGCTGCCTGTTCACGATATTGAGCCATGATCATATCGTCTTGATCAAGTGCAGCAGCAGAGGCTGTAACTGCGGCTTCTTCGCCTAGGCATTGCATATAAAAACTAACACGGCCTTGGCGCTGCGCGCCTTGCATACGTTCATCTAACAAACGTATAAAACGCATTGTTTCATATAACTTAATAGCGGTATGTTTTGAAATGTCAGGTGCGGTTGCACTAGGATGAATGTCGCCGTCCTCAGTTAAAATACTAAGGGTTGGAATATTAAGTGCTTGACCATCAATAAATTCAAGCTCGTGGTTAATATTCAGCGATACGTTATTTGGATTACTCATAACCTACCTTCTTTTGTTGTCGGTAAAACAGTGCCCCTTTAAATTATTATTGTGGGTGATTGTTGCTGGTTAAACTTTGCAACATCTGCACTATCTTTAATTAAAGCTGCCAACACTTTACGTTAACGTAAAGTGTTATTCAACAGATCTGGGACGAAACAAAAGCAAATACTGGTTAAATAAGTGGCAAGTTAACGATACGGTTACTTTAATTAATAGTAATCATATAGTTAACTTCAAGCTATTAGTGGTCTGATGAGTTAAATTAGACGAAATTGCTATCAATATCCATTGGAATAACAGTAAGGAGTGCTCTTTGCCCTAATGCTACGCTCGCATTTGGAAAAATAATAGCCTCTCCTTCAACGTCAGCATAAATCGCTGTATCACCGTCGGTTGCAAGTAGTTCACCTTTCGCAAAGCCAGTAAAGTTCTCGGCATCGTCAGAAAAAGGAAAGCTAAAATCGTTCTGCGTTCTATTTATTGTGCGATGGACAGCAAACAATTCAAAATCGTTTGCATTAAATTCAGGATATTTAACTTCATTTTGACTAATTAATGCAGTTAAGGTTTGCTTTGTTTTTTCAAAGCGAGCCATATCGTTTTGACCAAATGGCTTAACTTGACCCAGCTCTACCGTAAAAGAATCAGCACCGTGTATAAATGACGAATAATAGCTAAATGTTGTTGCAGGAGATTTCATCATAAGCACAGTATTTACACCACAACTCAATAAGAATTGTAACTGCGACTTTTTCCATGGCTTACCATGTAAAAATGGATACACAGCAAATTTTTCGTTTTTAGAGCCTCTAATTGCAGTGTGTAAGTCGTAATGACATCGCGTACTGCCTTGCTCGCCACGTGTATAAAAATCGCTTACGTATTGCTCAAGCTTTGCAGCGCGGTTTCGCTCATTATTCATTGGTACACCTTCAACTGTATGGTGACCATTAAATAATCTATTTAAGTTTTCTTCTACAAAACGCAGGCCAATATTAATTGATTGTGGATTACCGTAAATAAACAAAGCGCGCTGCTTAAGTATCAGCTCGCCTTTTATAATTTGTTTAATAAGTGCATCACAAATTTCAATTGGCGCAGTTTCGTTACCGTGTACAGCGCTTGAATAAACTACATCTTTTGACGTTGTAACAGCAGGTTGAAACTCAATGACTCCGGTATCGTGTATATTTACAAGAGTCCCATTATCTAAAACAAACTCACCTGCATCTAAATGCCATTCGTTGTCACGACTAAGCGTTAAAAAATCGCCAGTTTGTTTTAATTCATTTAAGTAAGATGGATTGGCTGACATATAATAAGCCCTTTAAAAATAATGTGAGAGTAGACTCTTATGCATATATTTTTATAAATACACAAGGTATAGAAACGAAAACGGCTGAATAAATCAGCCGTTTTAAAATTATTAGATTAAGTTAGCTTATAACTGAATCTACAAGCTTTTTAGCTTCTTTTTCAAGTAACGCTAAATGCTCTTCACCTTTAAATGATTCAAGGTATATTTTATAAATATCTTCAGTACCTGATGGACGCGCTGCAAACCAGCCATTTTCAGTAACCACTTTTAAACCACCAATGGCGGCATCGTTACCTGGTGCATGAGTCAATTTTTGCAAAATAGGCTCGCCTGCAAGTGTATCTGCTTTAACATCAGAAGCACTCAATGCTTTTAAACGTGATTTTTGACCGCTTGTGGCTGGTGCATCTAGGCGTTTATAAATTGGAGAACCAAACTCTTGTTCTAATTCTTTATAAAGCGCTGATGGCGTTTTACCTGTCACAGCAAGTATTTCTGCAGCGAGTAGACCCATAATGAAGCCGTCTTTATCTGTACACCATACAGAGCCATCAAAACGTAAAAATGCAGCACCTGCGCTTTCTTCACCACCAAAGGCAAGCTTGCCTTTGCTTAAGCCTTCAACAAACCATTTAAAGCCTACTGGTACTTCTTTAACCTTACGGTTGTTACGAGCAGCTACTTTGTCGATCATAGAGCTAGAAACCAATGTTTTACCAATTTCTACGGTTTCATTCCAATCACGGTGTTTAAGTAAGTAATCGATTGCCACTGCTAAAAAGTGGTTTGGATTCATTAAACCATCTGGCGTTACAATACCGTGACGATCGTAGTCAGGGTCGTTACCAATAGACACATCAAAATCATCTTTTAGTGCAATAAGATTTGCCATTGAATAAGGCGATGAACAATCCATACGAATTTTGCCGTCTTTATCAAGTGGCATAAAAGCAAAACGTGGATCAACAACATCATTAACTACGGTTAAATCTAAATTATATTTTTTTGCAATGACTGGCCAAAAGTTGATGCCTGAACCACCTAGTGGATCGATACCTATTTTAATACCTGCATCGCTGATTGCTTTTAAATTAACGATATTTGCTAAGTCATCAATATAAGGAGTCATTAAATCTTCGTAGCGGATAAAGCCGGAACGCGATGCTTTAGCGAATGGAAATAACTCAACTTCAACTAAATCTTCTAATAAAAGTTGATTAGCTCTGTCTTCAATCCAATTAGTGACGTCGGTATCAGCTGGCCCGCCATTAGGTGGGTTGTATTTAAAGCCACCATCTTCAGGAGGGTTATGCGAAGGCGTAACAACAATCCCGTCTGCTAATTCATTTGGGTGTAGCTTATTGTGGCTCACTATGGCATGGCTGATAACTGGCGTTGGTGTAAAATCACCGTCCTCTTGCGTTATCACTTGCACTTCGTTAGCAACTAATACTTCAATAGCCGAGTTAAATGCGGCTTCACTCAATGCGTGTGTGTCTTTGCCTAAAAATAACGGACCAAATATGTCATTTTGTTTTCTGTAATCACAAATAGCCTGAGTAATCGCTAAAATGTGTGATTCGTTAAATTTAACATCGTAAGAACAACCACGGTGGCCTGAGGTACCAAAGGCAACACAATGCTCTGGATTTTGTTCAAGATCAGGTTCATTTAAGTAATACGCAGATACTAATTTAGGTACGTTAACCAGTGCCGATTGTGGAGCAGTTTTGCCTGCGCCTGAGTGAATAGCCATTATATTTCCTTACAGGTAATCGCGAATTTTTTCAGCTTGCTCTGCACTATATCCAAGGCAAAGAGCCACTTCATGAAGCATCATTTTTTTACGCGTTGTATTAGAATTAGTCATAACCCAATATTCACTATCGGTTATGTTTTTAGGATTCATACTACTACCGCTATTTACTAAAGCTTCTTTACTAGTAGCAAAGTAAACACGGTCACGCCCTTTTATGTCTAATACCGCAGAAAAATCAGTTTTATGTGTGCGGTAAAATGCACTTAAAATAAACAAAAAGCGTCCAACAACACCTTTTTGCATTGCCAGCTCTTCTTTATTTAATACATTAAAAACATTATCGCTTTTTTGCTTCACGGGTGCGTGAGCTACAGGCGTTTGTTTTTTTGAAGTCTCAGCAGCAGATGGCTCTGAGCTTTTTAATGTGGCGGTAGACGTAGTCGCAGTTTGATTATTTTGAGTTAGTTCTACGTTTGCGGTTTGAATTTTTTCGCCGCTCAGATTTAATAAACGACGTAAAATAGTGGATGCACTTTCACCAATACTTTGCGTATTGCTAGCAATATATTGATATAACTCGTCGTCTATGTCGATTTGTTTCATGTTCTTCCTGTCATTACGGGTCACATTTTTTTCTCCCGTGTGATTATACCCAAACCAATCAGAAATGCGAGTTACAACAAGCACTCCCGTAAACATATTAATATTTACCTCATTGTTGTTGATTTAACAAACAAAAGCCCAATTTAATAAATAGTCGCTGTATTTTTTGCTTTTTAGAGCAATGCTCGGCAAACTATGGCGAAATTTTCAGGAGGCGGGTATGCAGTTAAATTACAAGCAACAAGGGCAAGGTCCTAATGTTATTTTGATACATGGGCTTTTTGGATCATTAGAAAACCTAAATGTAATAGCAAAACCATTAAGTGAACACTTTACTGTTATTAACGTTGATTTACGTAACCACGGGCTTTCTCCTCATAGTGATGAAATGAACTACCCGGCAATGGCACAAGATATTGTTGAGTTATTAGCACATTTGAACATAGATAAAGCACATTTAGTTGGGCACTCTATGGGTGGTAAAGTGGCAATGGAATTAGCGCTTACACATCCTGAACTTGTAAATAAGCTTGTTGTACTTGATATAGCACCTGTTAGTTACCCTGCTCGGCACACAAAAATATTACAGGCATTAAAAGCGGTTTCAGCACAATCAATTGACGATAGAAAACAAGCTGATGCTCTAATGCAGCCTTACATAGAAGAACTGGGAGTTCGACAGTTTCTACTTAAAAGCCTCGCTAAAAATGAGGAAGGTCATTTTGCATGGCGATTTAACTTAAATGTGCTTGACGAAAAATATTCTACAATTACATCCAATGTTAATGAAAACAATTCTTGTTTATGCGATACTCTTTTCATTAAAGGTAATGATTCTGACTATATTTTACCCGAGCATCGTACTGCAATTAAAGCTCGCTTTAAAAATACTAAGGCTAAAATAATTCATGGCGCAGGCCATTGGCTTCATGCTCAAAAGCCACTTGCTGTAAATAAAGCGATAAACGACTTTTTAACTGCGGTTTAAAGCAATTTTAATCGCGTGTTTTTGATTTTGCGCACTAAATATATGAATAATTATATGCTATAGTACGCGCCGTTTAATTTAAAGGTTATACGTTGATGGTCAGTCAGTTAATTAACGAATTTGATACCCTAGGGTTGTATTTTGGCTTAGCCGGTATTTTCATATTCATCGGCATGGCAATTAAAGACGTACTAAAAAGTGGCAATGTGCCTAAGTTCGGACAATACATTGTCTGGGGCGTGCTCTTTTTAGGTTGTTCAGGCTTTATTGCTAAAGGTCTTATTCAAGTATTTTGGCAAGGCGCAGGTGTAGGTTAAGCATGGCGAAGTCAGAAACAGATAGAACTACACTCGATTTATTTGAATACGAAAAACGCCCAGGCAGACCTAAAACCAATCCCCTTTCACGGGATATGCAGTTAAAGGTAAATAAACGTAATCAAATAAAAAGAGATAAAGCACGTGGCTTAAAGCGTGTTGAATTTAAAGTTTCATCGCAGTTATATCAAGCATTGAGTGATATGGCAGATGCACAAAATATTAGCCGCAGTGCGCTGATTGAAACGATTTTACAAGAAAGATTGGCTATTGATACATAAAAGGTTTTAAATCCATGGCAAGTGTAGGCATTTTTTTCGGAAGTGACACAGGTAACACAGAACACGTAGCAAAAATGATCCAAAAAGAATTGGGTAAAAAGCTAGTGGCTGTTCATGATATTGCAAAAAGCTCTAAAGAAGAGATTGCTGAATTTGATTTGATCTTATTCGGTATCCCTACTTGGTACTACGGCGAAGCACAATGTGACTGGGATGACTTTTTTCCAGAACTTGAAGAAGTTGACTTTGAAGGTAAACTTGTTGCTATTTTTGGTTGTGGAGACCAAGAAGATTACGCTGAGTACTTTTTAGATGCGATGGGCATGATCAACGATATCGTTACTGAACGTGGCGCTATTGTTGTTGGTCATTGGCCGAGCGAAAGCTATGACTTTGAAGCATCTAAAGGCATGGCTGATGATAAGCATTTTGTAGGTTTGGGCATCGACGAAGACCGTCAACCAGAGCTTACAGAACAACGTGTTAAAGCATGGTCTGCTCAAGTATATGAAGAAATGTGTTTAAGTGAATTAGCTGACTAATTTACTGCATATATCGCTAGCTGTTTAAATAATTATCAAACAGTTAGCGTTTTAAGCTTTAGTGGCAATATAAATCAATTGTTCTTTGCACTTAACGCTTAGGCACGTTATCCTGTTTGTTGCTAATGTGTCGTGTACATCTTTGCAAGATGTCTAGTATAACCAAATAAAATTGAGACAGATTTAATGACTGATCATAACTTGGAACTTAAAAAAGCCGGTTTAAAAGTAACTTTACCGCGTATTAAAATATTAGAGATTTTACAATCTCCAGATAACCAACACATCAGTGCTGAAGATGTTTACAAAATTCTTTTGGATCTAGGTGAAGAAATTGGTCTTGCAACTGTATACCGCGTACTTAACCAATTTGATGATGCGGGTATTGTAAGCCGTCATCACTTTGAAGGTGGCAAATCAGTATTTGAACTTTCAGGAAGCACACACCACGATCATTTAGTATGTTTGAAGTGTGGCAAAGTTGTAGAGTTTGAAGATGAGATGATTGAACGTCGTCAACTTGAAATTTCTGAAGAAAATGGTATTACACTTACAAACCATTCTTTATATTTATACGGTGAGTGTAATGATAAAGCAGCGTGTAAAGAATTTAGCGACGCTAACAGCTAATACCGCTTTTAAAAAGCAATAAAAAACCTGCTAAGTGCAGGTTTTTTTGTGTCTAAAATACGCTTGTAATGAATATACCCAGTAAAAACTGGGGATATTAAACCTGAACTCTGGTTAAGAGATTTACCAACGTATTGAATCATGGTGATATTTAAATTTATTTTCTCTAGCCAGAGATTTTAAGTGAAAACAAGGCGAATTCACGCGTCAATAGCTGGCCTATTGCAAGTAAATTCAACGCAGTTAGCGCTGAAAATAGCTGCTCGAGATAGATTTATTATCCAGAGTTCAGGTTTTTTAGATATTACTTATTGAGTTTTAGACCATGAATCACGAAGACCCACTGTTTGGTTAAATACAACGTTCTCTGATTTAGAATCACGAGAGAAATAACCTGTACGCTCAAACTGAAAGCCCTGCTCTGCTTGTGAATTAGCAAGCGATGGCTCTAATTTAGCGTTTGATAAAACAACCAGTGACTCAGGATTTAATGTTGTTTCAAACTCATCAGCGGCTGCTGGGTTTGGAACACTAAACAAACGATCGTATAAACGAACTTCTGCCGTAATAGACTCTGGTGCTGAAACCCAGTGAATAACACCTTTTACTTTACGACCATCACTTGGGTTTTTACCAAGTGTTTCGCTGTCGTATGTACAGAAGATAGTTGTGATTTCACCATTTTCGTCTTTTTCAACACGCTGTGCTTTAATAACATACGCACCACGTAAGCGTACTTCTTTATCAAGCACTAAACGTTTAAACTTGTTATTCGCTTCTTCTTTAAAGTCTTCTCGTTCAATATAGATTTCACGAGTAAATGGTACATCACGACGACCCATTTCTTCTTTATTTGGGTGGTTAGCCACTGATAAAGTTTCAACTTTATCTGCATCGTAGTTTTCAATAACAACTTTAACAGGATCGAGTACGGCCATTGCACGTGGTGCATTTTCGTTTAGATCCTCACGGATACATGCTTCAAGCATACCCATTTCAACCATATTCTCTTGTTTTGTTACACCAATACGCAAACAAAACTCACGGATTGAACCTGGTGTATAACCACGGCGACGTAGACCTGCAATTGTAGGCATGCGTGGGTCATCCCACCCTTCTACATGGTTATTTACCACTAAATCACTTAGCTTACGCTTAGACATAATTGTGTATTCAAGATTTAAACGTGAAAACTCAATTTGCTGTGGGTGACACTCTAAACTAATGTTATCAAGTACCCAGTCGTACAAACGACGGTTATCTTGAAACTCGAGTGTGCATAATGAATGTGTAATACCTTCGAGTGCATCAGAAATACAGTGCGTGAAGTCATACATTGGGTAAATGCACCACTTGTCTGCTGTTTGATGATGATGAGCAAAACGTACGCGATAAATAATTGGATCGCGAAGCACCATAAATGAACTAGCCATATCAATTTTAGCACGTAGGACACATTCACCTTCTTTGAATTCGCCAGCACGCATTTTTTCAAATAACGCTAGGTTTGCTTCAACTGATGTATCTCTGTACGGGCTATTTTTACCTGGCTCTTTCAATGTACCACGGTATTGGCGTGCTTCGTCTGCTGTTAAAAAGCAAACGTACGCTAAGCCTTTATTTATAAGCTCAACAGCGTAACCATATAAAGTATCAAAATAGTTAGAAGAATACTTTATATCGCCATCCCAGTTAAAACCTAACCACTGTACGTCTTCTTTTATAGAATTAACGTAGTTAATGTCTTCTTTTTCTGGGTTTGTATCGTCAAAACGTAAGTTACATAAACCGTTATAATCTTTTGCGATGCCAAAATTTAAACAAATTGATTTGGCATGACCAATATGCAAAAAGCCATTAGGTTCAGGTGGAAAACGTGTATGCGTTGTTGCATGCTTTTTACTTGCTAAGTCTTCATCAATTCGGGTTCTAATAAAGTTACTTGGGCGATTCTCAATTTCCGCCATAGGAGTGCAGTCCTCTAAATATTACGTAATAACAAAACTAATGCATTATTACAAAAACATACACTAACATACAGCACTAGATTAAGGTTTATTTTTGATATTGCTTAACTTTAATTCAGCTGAACCATTGTTTATGAATAAAATTTGTTTTAACGCAATATTTAAGTCATCTAAACAGTTTATAGTAGGTGAATAACCTACATTATAAGGATTCGAAGATGGCGACACTTAATCAACATCGTGTATATATTCCAACTAATGCACGCGCTAACCACTATCTTTTAGCTGAAATAACCCCTAATCACGATTTTTATAAAAGCTTTAGTGATATAAATTGCTGCTATGAACGTATTGCACGCCAGCTGTTCGCTTCTTGTGATGAGTATGAGCTTTATAATGTGCACTTATTAGCGAATGATAAACTACCCGTTGTAAGATTTAATGATGAGTCTTATCAATTAGAAACAGATAAACAAATGCTCTTTTTTTATAATCCTCGTTATCACGAAGCGCATAAGATTTATTACACTGAAGGTACACCGAGTAAAAAAATACGCATTCTATTTTTAGCAACAGGCGATGATTTACGAGCCAACTCTGCAGAATTTCATAATAAAGTTCAAAAAGTGTTAGACACTTTACAAGAACAACTCTTTATAAATCAACCCCAGTTTAAACTACGCGACCATCAACACTTAACGTATGACCTATTTGCTAAAGAAAAAGGCAACAAGGAAAGCTATGGTTACAAATTAAGAAGTCTCTACCCTCGCTACCAGTCAAGACAATGCAGCATACCCAATGATTATGCTGAGATGACTTACGCCACTTTTACTATACCGGTTTCGCGCGCAATTAAAACGCAGTTTCAAACACTAATGAACACAAACGACTATGCTAAATTTTATGACTACTTTGCATATGCATTTATACGTGCGTGTCAAAATAACAACTTAAACCATGGCGCTATGGTTGCTAACGGCGCAACGCCTATTATACGCAATAGTAAAATAGATAAGAGTGAAGGCAATGATGAACTTCAAAAATTAAGTTTTGATATTGAATCTAATGAAAATCAAATTAAGCACTTTTATGAAGCAAATAAATTAGTAGAAACGCTGCATTTTGTAGTAGTAGCAACGCAGCAGGATAAACATGAAATGGGCTACGGTCGATTTATGAACCAAGTAGAAAAAACAATCTATACTCTGTGTAATGAGCTGGCTATAAATAAACAACGCCAAGACTTATCTGTACGTTTTTTCCAGCATATTAGTTACCCGTTCTAAATTTTCATCTAATAACAAAAAGGCCCGCATATGCGGGCCTTTTTAAAGGAAACAAGCGATTACCAGCCTGTTTTCTCTTTAAGTGCTTTACCGATATCAGCAAGTGAACGTACAGTTTTTACGCCCGCAGCTTCTAATGCAGCAAATTTCTCATCAGCAGTACCTTTACCGCCGGCAATGATTGCGCCAGCGTGACCCATACGCTTACCTTCTGGTGCAGTAACACCAGCAATGTAAGATACTACAGGTTTAGTTACGTGAGCTTTGATGTACTCTGCAGCTTCTTCTTCTGCAGTACCACCAATTTCACCAATCATTACGATTGCTTCAGTTTGTGGATCTTTTTCGAACATTTCTAGAACGTCGATAAAGTTAGTACCTGGAATTGGATCACCACCAATACCAACACACGTAGACTGACCAAAACCAGCATCAGTAGTTTGCTTAACTGCTTCGTACGTTAAAGTACCAGAGCGAGAAACAATACCTACTTTACCAGGTTTGTGGATATGACCAGGCATGATACCAATCTTAGTTTGACCAGGAGTAATAACACCTGGGCAGTTAGGACCGATCATACGAGTACCTGTTTGATCTAGTTTGATTTTAACATCAACCATATCAAGTGTAGGGATACCTTCAGTAATACAAACTATTAGCTCGATGCCAGCATCGATAGCTTCTAAGATTGCATCTTTACAGAAAGGAGCTGGTACATAGATAACTGAAGCAGTTGCGCCAGTTTCTTTTACAGCATCACGAACTGTGTTGAATACAGGAAGACCAAGGTGCGTTTGACCGCCTTTACCTGGGCTAACACCACCAACCATTTGTGTACCATACTCAAGCGCTTGCTCTGAGTGGAAAGTACCTTGGCCACCAGTGAAACCTTGACAGATAACTTTTGTATCTTTATTGATTAATACAGACATTATTTGCCCTCCGCAGCAGCAACAACTTTTTCAGCAGCGTCTGTTAGTGATTCAGCAGCAATGATATCTAGACCAGAGTTCTTAAGAACTTCACGACCTAATTCAGCATTAGTACCTTCTAAACGTACAACTACTGGTACGGTTACGCCAACTTCTTTAACTGCGCCAATGATGCCTTCAGCAATCATGTCACAACGAACGATGCCGCCAAAGATGTTTACTAAAACAGCTTTAACATTGTCGTCAGAAAGAATGATTTTGAATGCTTCAGAAACACGTTCTTTAGTAGCACCGCCACCAACATCCAAGAAGTTAGCCGGCTTGCCGCCGTGTAGGTTTACGATGTCCATAGTACCCATTGCTAGGCCTGCACCGTTAACCATACAACCAACATTACCGTCTAGAGCAACGTAGTTAAGCTCGAAGCTTGCTGCGTGTGCTTCACGAGCATCTTCTTGAGATGGATCGTGGAATTCACGGATTTTAGGTTGACGGTAAAGTGCATTACCATCAATACCGATTTTGCCGTCAAGACAGTGAAGGTTGCCTTCGTCTGTAATTACTAACGGGTTGATTTCAAGTAATGCGAAATCAAAATCAGTGAACATTTTACCAAGACCCATAAAGATCTTAACAAACTGTTTCATTTGTACTGGGTTAAGACCCAATTTGAAACCTAGTTCACGTGCTTGGTAAGCTTGAGGACCTACTAACGGGTCGATCTCTGCTTTGTGGATAAGCTCTGGTGTTTCTTCAGCAACAGTTTCAATTTCAACGCCGCCTTCAGTAGACGCCATGAAAACTACTTTACGAGATGCACGGTCAACTACTGCACCTAGGTACAATTCGTTAGCAATGTCAGTACAGCTTTCTACTAAAATTTTAGCTACTGGCTGGCCTTTCTCGTCTGTTTGGTAAGTAACTAGGTTTTTACCTAACCAGTTAGCTGCAAACGCTTTTACTTCTTCGATAGTTTTAACTAGCTTTACACCGCCAGCTTTACCACGTCCACCTGCGTGAACCTGAGTTTTAACAACCCACATATCGCCGCCAATTTTTTCAGCAGCTGCAGCAGCTTCTTCAGGTGTATCGCAAGCGTAACCTGTAGAAACGGGTAAACCATATTCGGCAAAAAGTTGTTTTGCCTGATACTCATGCAAATTCATGATGCTTTATCCAATTTTTTATACTAAAAGAGCTGAATATTTTTTCAAATAAACAACTATCCCAAATTGCGCACCTAGTATAGATCCCAAGGCTTAACATGAAAACCCCAGTACGACCAAAGGCGCAAAAAAAAAGCTGTGAATGTTCATTCACAGCTTACATTTCATACAACTAGATTAAACATCTAGCAATAAGCGAGTTGGATCTTCAAGTAACTCTTTAATAGTTACTAAGAAACCAACAGATTCTTTACCATCAATGATACGGTGGTCATAAGAAAGTGCTAAATACATCATAGGTAGTATTTCAACTTTACCATTTACAGCCATCGGACGGTCTTGAATTTTATGCATACCCAAGATTGAAGACTGTGGCAAGTTAATGATAGGTGTAGATAGCAATGAACCAAATACGCCACCATTAGTAATAGTGAAATTACCACCCGTCATATCAGCAAGCGTTAGCTTACCATCACGACCTTTAAGTGCTAACTCACGAATACCTTTTTCGATTTCAGCAACAGATAGTTTGTCACAATCTTTAAGTACTGGAGTAACTAAGCCACGTGGAGTAGATACTGCAATGCTGATATCGAAATAGTTATGGTAAACAATATCGTCACCATCAATTGAAGCATTTACATCTGGAAAACGCTTAAGAGCTTCAGTTACCGCTTTCACATAGAAAGACATGAAACCTAAACGAATGCCGTGACGCTTTTCAAACGTTTCTTGATACTGCTTACGAAGGCTCATGATTGGTCCCATGTTCACTTCGTTGAATGTTGTTAACATTGCAGTTGAGTTTTTAGCTTCAAGAAGGCGTGTCGCAATCGTTTTACGTAAACGAGTCATAGGTACACGTTTTTGAGTACGATCGCCCATCGGTGCAGCTGGAGCAGAAGCTTCTGCTTTTTTAGCCGCTGGCGCTGGTGCTTTTAAGAAAGTATCAACGTCTTCTTTAGTTACACGACCATTTTTACCCGTGCCTTTAATTTTAGAAGCGTCTAGGCCTTTCTCAGCAATTAAACGACGAACTGATGGTGTTAACACATCTGAACTTTCGCTTGAATCTGCTGCTGGCGCTGCGTCTGCTTTTGCAGCTGGAGCCGCTGGTGCACCGCCTGCTTTAACCGAACCAATTACTTGCTCGCCTAATACAGTATCGCCTTCGCCATGAATGATATCACCCATGATGCCATCTTCTTGAGCTACTACTTCAAGAACAACTTTATCTGTTTCAATATCTACCAAGTTTTGGTCGCGTGTTACCGCGTCACCTGGTTGTACATGCCATGTAGCAATTGTTGCGTCTGCAACTGATTCTGGAAGTACAGGTACTTTAATATCCACTTCTTTACCTTCTGATGCTGGTGCTGATTGCGCCACTGGCGCGTCTTCTGATTTAGCTGGTGCTGATTCTTCTTTAGTTGAACCTTCACTTGCTGGCGCTGCATCAGCATCACCAAGTAAACCCATAACTTGGTCGCCAAGTACGGTTGCACCTTCTTCTTGTGATATTTCTGTTATTACACCGTCATGCTGTGCAACAACTTCTAAAACCACTTTATCTGTTTCAATGTCTACTAAGTTTTGATCGCGAGTTACTTTGTCGCCAACACTTACATGCCATGTAGCAACGGTAGCATCTGCAACCGACTCAGGAAGAACAGGAACTTTAATTTCTGTGCTCATTGCTTATCCTTTATTTTCTATAGTAAGCGCGTCGGCAACGAGCGCTTGTTGTTCTTTAGTATGTACTGACATGTAACCACACGCTGGTGATGCAGACGCTTTACGTCCTGCATATTTTAATTTAGCACCTTGTGGGATTGCATCAATAAAGTGATGTTGTGAACAGTACCATGCACCTTGGTTTTGTGGCTCTTCTTGACACCATACAAAATCAGTTACGTGTTGGTAGCGCTCTATAATTGTTTGCATTTCATCGTGTGGGAACGGGTATAACTGTTCAACACGTACAATTGCAATATTATCTTGCTCAAGCTTACGACGCTCTTGTAGTAACTCGTAGTAAACTTTACCGCTACAAAATACAACGCGCTCTACTTTCTCAGGGTTAATATCATCAACTTCGTCGATCATATTATGGTAAACACCGTGTGAAAGCTCTTCAAGTGATGAAGTTGCAAGCGGGTGACGAAGTAGCGACTTAGGCGTCATAACAATCAGAGGACGACGAAGTGGTCGAACTGATTGACGACGAAGCATAGCGTAAACTTGCGCCGGCGTTGAAGGAACACATACTTGCATGTTGTGATCAGCACATAGTTGCAAGAAACGCTCTAAGCGCGCTGAACTATGCTCTGGCCCTTGACCTTCGTAGCCATGAGGTAACAAAATTGTAAGCCCACATAAACGGCCCCACTTTTGCTCACCAGAACTTAAGAACTGGTCAAATACAACTTGTGCACCATTGGCGAAGTCACCAAATTGCGCTTCCCATATTACGAGAGACTTAGGTTCAGCGGTAGCATATCCATATTCGAACGCAACGACAGCTTCCTCAGATAAAACAGAATCAAAGACTTCAAATGTGCCTTGGTCTTCACTTAAATGCTCTAAAGGAGTGTAAGTTGTACCATCGGATTGACCATGAACAACAGCATGACGATGAAAGAATGTTCCTCGACCTGTGTCTTGTCCTGTTAAACGAATGTCAGTACCTTCAGACGCAATTGTTGCATAGGCAAGAGTCTCTGCCATACCCCAATCAAGTGGTTTTTCACCTGTGGCCATTAGCTTACGATCGTCATAAATCTTTTTAACGCGAGATTGAGCTTTATGTTGTTCTGGGTAAGAAGCTACTTTCTCACCAAGAGCTTTTAGCTTCTCTACAGATACGCTAGCATCGTAGTCAACATTCCATTCATGACCAATATATTTGGCCCACTCAGAAGAATGCGACGTCTCTGGCTGTATTTCTGAAACAACACAGCTGCCTTCATCTAGTGCATCACGGTACTCATCAGCTAAGGCTTTAACTTCTTGTTCAGAAAAAGAGCCTTCAGCAATCAGTTGGTCTGCATAGATTAAACGCGGCACTGGATGCTTTTTAATTTTTTGGTACATGACAGGCTGAGTTGCATTAGGCTCATCAGCTTCATTGTGACCATGGCGACGGTAACAAACTAAATCAATTACTACGTCACGCTTAAACTGATTTCTAAAATCAAGAGCAAGTTGAGTAACAAATGCAACGGCTTCAGGATCATCAGAATTAACATGGAATATTGGAGACTGAACCATTTTAGCAATGTCAGTACAGTATGGCGTTGAGCGAACGTCATCTTGCTTAGAGGTTGTGAAACCTACTTGGTTGTTGACAACAATACGAATACTACCACCACAACTAAACGCATTAGTTTGTGACATGTTAAACGTTTCTTGAACAACACCTTGTCCAGCAATAGCAGAATCACCATGGATGGTAATAGGTAGTGCTTTAATGCCTGACTTATCACCTAAACGGTCGAGACGACCACGCACAGAGCCCATTACAACAGGGTTTACGATTTCTAGGTGAGATGGGTTAAACGCAAGCGCCATGTGTACATTGCCACCTTTGGTAGCAAAGTCAGACGAATAACCCATGTGATATTTAACATCACCAGAACCTAACGTTTCTTTATGTATACCAGCAAATTCATCAAATAATTCTGATGGGTTTTTACCAAGTACATTAACTAAAACGTTTAAACGACCACGGTGAGCCATACCAATAACAGCTTCTTGTTGGCCGCTTTCACCAGCGCGGTGAATAAGCTCTTTAAGCATTGGAACTAACGCATCGCCACCTTCAAGTGAAAAGCGCTTAGCACCAGGGAACTTAGACCCTAAATATTTTTCTAGACCATCTGCTGCAGTAAGCCCTTTAAGGATACGTAGCTTTTCATCTTTTGAGAATTTAGGCCTAGACTGGACAGATTCTAGACGTTGTTGTAACCAACGTTTTTCCTCTGTTGATGTGATGTGCATATACTCAGCGCCAATTGAACCACAATATGTAGTTTTTAGTGCTTGGTATAGTTCACCTAAAGGCATAGTATCGCGCCCTACGGCAAACGATCCTACGTTAAACTCGCGGTCAAAATCACTTGAAGATAGGTCGTGGTACTCTAGCTCTAAATCTCGTACACGCTCTCGTTGCCAAATACCTAATGGATCTAGGTTTGCATTTTGGTGCCCACGAAAACGGAAAGCATTAATAAGTTGTAGAACTTTAACCTGTTTAAGGTCACCGCCACTACCCTCTGCTACCACTACTTCTCTATGCTTGTTTTTTGCAAGCTGTGCAAACTGTGCTCGAACCTCTGAATGTTTTACTTCAACATCCACACCATCAACTTTAGGTAATTGTTCAAACACTTCTCGCCATTCGTCTGGCACAGAAGTCGCATCGTCTAAATACGCTTCATAAAGCTCTTCTACATAAGCAACGTTGCCGCCGTTTAAATGTGAAGATTCTAGCCATGCCTTCATCACACCTTCGTGCATTTATAAGCCCTTTTTTTTAGCGCAGAAATTAATAGTTATTATAACAAGATGGCTAATATAATTTAATATTAGCCATCTTACCTTTACTAAGCTATCAAACCGCTCGGTTTAGTAACATAGATTTGATTTGTCCAATTGCTTTGGTCGGATTAAGACCCTTAGGACAAACGCTAACACAGTTCATGATACTGTGACAACGGAACACACTGAACGCATCGTCTAAATCCGCTAAACGTTCTTCAGTTGCTGTATCTCGGCTATCAGCCAAGAAACGGTAAGCATGAAGAAGGCCTGCTGGACCAATGAACTTGTCTGGATTCCACCAGAACGAAGGACACGATGTTGAACAACATGCACACAAAATACACTCATAAAGCCCATCTAATTTATCACGTTCTTCAATAGTTTGAAGACGTTCGCCTGCTGCAGGCTGATCATTAATTAAATAAGGTTTAACTTTTTCGTACTGAGTGTAGAACTGACTCATGTCAATAACAAGGTCACGAACCACAGGTAAACCTGGTAATGGACGTACTACAATTTTACCTTTGCCATTTTTTTGTAGCGTAGATAAAGGAGTAATACATGCTAAACCATTTTTACCATTCATGTTAACACCATCAGATCCACACACACCTTCACGGCATGAACGACGGAAAGATAATGTAGGATCTTGTTCTTTTAGAAGAATAAGTGCATCCAACACCATCATGTCGTGACCTTCCTCTGTTTGCAAGGTGTATTCTTGCATACGAGGAGCGTTGTCAACATCTGGATTATAACGATAAACTGAAAATTGTACTTGTGCCATCGTCTATCTCCTAGTAAACACGTGCTTTAGGTGGGAAAGCTTCACGCGTTTTAGGCGCATAGTTTACATCACGCTTACTCATTTCATCCGTTACAGGATTGAATACTGAGTGACATAACCAGTTTTCGTCATCACGATCTGGGTAGTCAAAGCGAGAATGTGCACCACGGCTTTCTGTACGGAAGTTTGCAGCTACTGCAGTTGAGTAAGCTGTTTCCATTAAGTTGTCTAGTTCAAGACATTCGATACGCTGCGTATTGAAGTCTGATGATTTATCATCAAGACGAGCATGTTGCAGACGTTCGCGAATTTCTTTAAGTTCTTGAAGACCTGCAGCCATTGAGTCACCTTCACGGAATACCGAGAAGTTAAGCTGCATACATTGTTGTAGGTCTTTTTTGATTTGAACTGGATCTTCACCTTGGCCAGCCGTTGAATTTTCCCAACGATTGTAACGTGCAAGAGACGCTTCTAAGTCTGATTCTGAAGCAGCTTTAGATATTTCAACGTCATTTAGGTACTTACCTAAGAAGTTACCCGCAGCACGACCAAACACAACTAAATCAAGTAATGAGTTACCACCTAAGCGGTTTGCACCGTGTACAGATACACATGCAATCTCACCTACTGCAAATAAACCTTGAACTACTGTTTCGTTGCCTTGAGCATCGATTTGTAGCGCTTGTCCATTTACATTAGTAGGAACACCACCCATCATATAATGACAAGTTGGAATTACTGGAATTGGCTCTTTTGCAGGGTCAACGTGAGCAAATGTTTTAGCAAGGTCACATACGCCAGGAAGACGTAAGTTAAGTGTTTCTTCACCCAAATGGTCAAGTTTTAACTTAAGATGTGGACCCCAAGGACCATCACAACCACGACCTTCACGGATTTCAGTCATCATTGAACGTGCAACAACGTCGCGAGACGCTAAGTCTTTTGCGTTTGGTGCGTAACGTTCCATGAAGCGTTCGCCATCTTTATTTAAAAGATAACCGCCTTCACCACGACAACCTTCAGTTACTAGCGTACCAGCACCTGCGATACCCGTTGGGTGGAACTGCCACATTTCCATGTCTTGCATAGAAATACCAGCACGTGTTGCCATACCAACACCGTCACCAGTGTTAATGTGAGCATTAGTGGTTGATGCGAATATACGACCTGCACCACCAGTAGCTAATACAACAGCTTTAGATTTGAAGAAGGTAACTTCACCTGTCTCAATCTCAATTGCAGTACACCCTACTACATCACCATTATCGTTTTTAACTAAATCAAGTGCATACCATTCAGAGAATACATTTGTTTTGTTTTTAACGTTTTGCTGATATAGAAGGTGTAATAAAGCATGACCAGTACGGTCAGCAGCTGCTGCAGTACGTGCGGCTTGTTCACCACCAAAGTTTTTCGATTGACCACCGAAAGGACGTTGGTAAACACGGCCATTTTCAAAACGAGAAAATGGTAAACCCATGTTTTCTAATTCAGTAATAGCTTCTGGGCCAGTTTGACACATGTATTCAATAGCGTCTTGGTCACCGATAAAATCGGAACCTTTAACGGTATCGTACATATGCCATTCCCAGTTATCTTCGTGTGAATTACCAAGCGCAACCGTAATACCGCCTTGAGCAGATACAGTGTGTGAGCGCGTTGGAAATACTTTAGATATTAATGCACACGTTTTGCCAGATTCTGTAATTGCTAAAGCAGCGCGCATACCTGCACCACCTGCACCAATTACTACGGCGTCAAATTCACGAACAGAATATTTCACTTAAACACCCCATAATACGATTAGACCAATAGCTACGTAAGCAACGGCCATTAGGTTTAATACAAAACCTAAAACTGCACGAAGCTTTGCGCACTTAACATAGTCTGTAAGAACTTGCCAAAGGCCAATGCGGGTATGAACCATAATGCAAACAAGGGTAATTAACGTAAACCCTTTCATTGCTAGGTTAGAGAAGAGGCCTGTCCAGGCTTCGAAAGTGACTTCTGGCGTCGCTAAAAAATAGCCGATAATAAAAATCGCGTAAGCGCTGATTATTAATGCCGTGGTACGTAAAGATACGAAATCTTGTACACCATCACGTTTTAGAGTTGCTTGATTTAAAACCATATCCACACCCCTGCCAATACGGCAAACACAACACCAAGAGCCATTGAAACTTTAGCGCTGAGGTTACCTGATTCAAGTTCTTCCCAATGTCCCATATCCATAATCATATGACGGATACCACCAATAAGGTGATAACCTAATACAGAAACAGTGCCCCAAGCTATAAATTTGGCAATGAATCCGTTAAACAGACCCTTGACGAATTCAAAACTTTCAGCTGAAGAGAGAGACTCAGACCAAGCCCAAATGACAAACGTTAAAGCAAAAAATAATGCAACACCGGTGACGCGGTGAAAAATTGAAGCTTTAGCCGTTGCCGGCATAGATATAGTTGTTAGATCTAGATTTACAGGTCTTTGCTTTTTCACAGTTACTTGCCCATCTTTGCTCACAGTGGAGCTCATCTACTTGTTTTTCTAAAAACCCACCAAATATTACTGATGGAACTATCAAAATAAACGTACCAAAACAATTAAAGTTCACAAACCTGTAAATTTTAAGCTGTTAAGAATATGTTTACCCAAATACAATACGGTTTAAAACCACCGTTAGTATATATACCCACAAGGCTTTTTACAATTCTTGTTTATTTAGAGATGTTTGCGAATTAGCCAATAGTATTATATTTAATTAATACCGAATATTTATTATACATATATGCATAATGTTTATAAAAATTGACTTTAACCCCCTCTTTCACGTTAAAATGAGAAGATGTGCTTAAAACAGATTTCAGAACTTTAAAATCTAAAAATCAGAATAGATATCTTAATAGGAGATACATAACGATGGCGGATAAAAAAGCCACAGTCCAAATTGATGGACTAGATCCAATCGAACTTCCAATTTATCAAGGCACTGCTGGCCAAGATGTAATCGACGTACGTACGTTAGGTTCACACGGTCACTTTACTTATGACCCAGGTTTCATGTCGACTGGTTCTTGTGAATCTGCAATCACCTATATTGATGGTGGTAAAGGTGTACTACTTCACCGTGGTTACCCAATTGAGCAATTAGCTGAAGACTCAAATTACATTGAACTTTGTTACTTACTTTTAAATGGTGAGTTACCTTCTAAAGAACAATATGAAGTTTTTAAGAATGAAATCACTACAAGCACTATGCTTGACGAGAAGATTGCTAACTTTTTCCAAGGTTTCCGCTTTGACGCTCACCCAATGGCAATGCTTTGTGGCGTAGTAGGTGCATTATCATCTTTCTATCATGAAGACCTTGATATTACTGATGCTGAACAACGTAAAACAAGCGCAGTTAAGCTTGTTGCTAAGTTACCAACAATCGCGGCAATGGCTTATAAAACAAATATCGGCCAACCGTTTGTATACCCACGTAACGATTTAAGCTACGCAGAAAACTTCTTACACATGATGTTCTCTGTACCTGCTGAAGAATATAAAGTTAATCCAGTAACTGCAAAAGCGATGGATAAAATCTTTATGCTTCATGCAGATCATGAACAAAATGCATCAACTTCAACAGTTCGTCTTGCTGGTTCATCTGGTGCTAACCCGTATGCATGTATTGCAGCTGGTATTGCATCTTTATGGGGACCTGCTCACGGCGGCGCTAATGAAGCATGTTTAAACATGTTAGAAGAGATTGGCTCTGTTGACCGTATTGATGAATACGTAGCTAAAGCTAAAGATAAAGCTGACCCGTTCCGCCTTATGGGCTTTGGACACCGTGTTTACAAAAACTTTGACCCACGCGCTACAGTAATGCGTCAAACGTGTCACGAAGTTTTAGCTGAGCTGAATATCCAAGATCCACTTCTTGATATTGCTATGAAGCTTGAGCAAATAGCGCTTGAAGACCCGTACTTTGTAGAGAAAAAACTATACCCTAATGTAGATTTCTACTCTGGTATTATCTTAAAAGCGATTGGTATTCCAACAAGCATGTTCACTGTAATCTTTGCAATGGCACGTACTGTTGGTTGGATCACGCACTGGGATGAGATGCTATCTCAACCTGGTCATAAGATCAGCCGTCCTCGTCAACTTTATACTGGTTACACTCAACGTGACTACGTATCAACTGACAAGCGTTAATTAACGTTGGTTAGTTTAAAAAGGCCGCATTTTGCGGCCTTTTTTATTAACAACACTTGAGAATTATCATAAACCGATTACAATTCCTGCCTTAAAAACACTATGTAGATGAGCCATGCTTGCTTTAAAGTTTGATATAAATAAAATTAGAAATGACTTCCCAACATTAAATCAAACAATAAACGGCTGCCCGCTTGTTTATTTAGACTCAGCAGCAACCTCACAAAAGCCTCAATCAGTTATAGATACAATTACTGAATTCTATACGTTTCAAAACGCTAATGTACACCGTGGACGCCATACACTTAGCGAGCAAGCAACTTATTCATATGAACAAGTACGGGATAAAACTGCAGAGTATTTCAATGTATTTAGTAAAGAGATTGTATGGACTAAAGGCGCTACAGAAGCCATTAACTTGGTCGCTAACGGATTAAAAAAGCGCTTAAATGAAAGTCATACCATAATGATATCTCCGCTTGAGCATCATGCAAACATAGTGCCTTGGCAAATAGTGAGTCAACAAACGGGTGCTAAATTAATAGCGCTTCCACTAAATAAAAATGGCACGCTGAACACCAAAGAATGCTGTGAATTTATAAAAGAAACAAAACCTGCTCTATTAGCTATTACACAAGCATCTAACACACTGGGTAATATCACCGATTTAAAACCACTAATTAGAGCTGCAAAAGACGTCAATTCTCTTGTTTTAGTCGATGGTGCACAAGGTGCACTGCATTTAAAACCCGATTTACGTGAATTAAACTGTGACTTTTATGTCTGCTCAAGCCATAAAATGCTCGGTCCAACAGGATTAGGTGTGCTTTATGGTCGATATGAGCAATTAAATACCCTTGAGATTTACCAATCAGGTGGGGAAATGATCGATAAAGTGTACTTAACTCACAGTACTTATCGTCCTGCGCCTGCAAAATTTGAAACTGGAACACCAAATATCTCTGGAGTTTTAGGCTTTGGTGCCGCATTAGACTATTTAAATGAATTAGATCACGCAAAAATCCAGCAATATGAGCAAAAATTGTTTAGTTATGCCGCTCAAAAATTGGTAAAGGTTGATGGTATTACAATATATAGCAACCTATCTGACAATATTGGTACACTCTGCTTCAACTTAAATGATGAACATCCTTATGATTTGGCAACTTTACTTGACGGGTACGGGGTTGCAGTAAGGAGTGGACACCATTGTACACAGCCATTAATGACACATTTAGGGCTTAATGGAACGCTAAGAGCGAGCTTTTGTTTTTATAATACCTATGAAGATGTAGATATATTCATTGATTCACTTAAAAAATGTATCGCTTTACTGGACTAAACGTCACTTTAATAGAATTAATTAGGATAACTCATGACAAATACGTTTAACAAAGTCACAGAATCTATAAAAAATGCGCCCGCTTGGCAGCAAAAATATCGTGAGATAATGCTTTTAGGAAAAAATTTACCTGTTTTAGCTGATGTTTTGAAGACTGATGATGCACTTGTACCAGGCTGTGAAAGCAAAGTATGGATGTTTGTTGAATTTGATTTAACAGAAAATACACTTGTTGTAATTGGTGACTCAGATACACGTATAGTAAAAGGATTATTAGCCATTATTTTAGCGCTTTACAATGGCCTCACACCAGAGCAAGTAGTGAATAAAAATGCGTATGAAGAATTTGAAAAGCTCGGCCTTATAAGCCACTTAAGCGCATCACGTGGTAATGGTATTAAAGCCATGGTTGATAAAATACAAACCATGGCACAACAAAAGCTTAGTTAGCAAAAACTAAGCTTGCGAGCGTTGTTTTTTATCTAGATATTTACGCACCGCTTTTGCCGCAACAAAAAAGCCGAAGCTTCCTGTGATCATAGTCACAGATCCAAAACCATTATTACAATCCATATTCATCGAGCCATCAGCACTTTGCTTAGCATGACATACGCTGCCATCGCTTCCTGGGTAAACCAATTGCTCTGTTGAGTAAACACAATCAATATTAAACTTACGTTTAGGATTATTACTAAAATTATACTGCTTACGCAAAATATAACGTACTTTTGCAAGTAATGGGTCTTGCGTAGTTTTAGCTACATCACCAAAAGTTATTTGGCTAGGATCTGTTTGCCCGCCAGCACCACCGGTAGTAATTATAGGAAGTTTATTACGTTTGCAATGCGCTATTAATGCTGCCTTTTCTTTAACTGCATCAATACAATCAATCACATAATCAAAACCTTGAATATGCTCTTGAATATTATCAAGCGTAATAAAGTCATCTATTACATTAACTTGGCACTGTGGATTAATAAGCTCGCAGCGCGCTTTCATTGCATCTACTTTAGCTTGACCAATAGTGCCCGTTAACGCATGAATTTGTCTATTGACGTTAGTCGCGCAAATATCATCCAAATCAATCAATGTTATTTTACCAACACCAGTACGTGCAAGTGCTTCAGCCGCCCAGCTTCCTACACCACCAATACCTACTACACAAAAGTGTGCTTCTTGAAGCCAATCAAATTGTTGATGACCATACAAACGCTTAATTCCGCCAAAACGTATATCTGTAACTTTTTCGCTCATTTACCAATCCAGTTGCCATGGCGATTGCCATGCTTGAAAATCTTGATGTTTAATTAACGCCAAATACTCATCACCATTATCGGGTAATAAAGTTAGCTGTATTTGTTCACCTTGCCATAAAAAGCTCAACGCATATGCATGTAAATAGGTACGATTTGAAGACGTACCTGCATACATTGCATCGCCTAAAATAGGTGAGCCAACACTTTTTAGTGCCACTCTTAATTGATGCGTCTTTCCTGAGTAAGGTTTTAAAATATACCCTCTAAACCCAGGCTTATAGCTTAGCGAATAAAATCGGGTGATTGCAGGGTTAAGCTTACTCGTTAGTAACTTAAACGAGCCACGGCGAGATTTAGCCATATCGCCTTTAATCCAACCTTGCTTCTTTTTTGGTTTAGCATCACTAATCGCTAAATAAAATTTAGCGATAGCATGCTCGGTAAACATAACAGTAAAGCTGGCCGCAGCGGCTTTGTTTCTAGCTAAAATGATCAGCCCTGATGTCACTTTATCTAAACGATGAACGGCATAAAGCTTTTGCGTTAATTGTTGTTCGGCTAACACAACAAAGCCGGGACCATCTTCTGAATGAAAATTAAGACCCGCTGGCTTTTCTAAAATATAAAAATCGTTATGTGTAAAAATGATTTTTAGTATTTTACTTACTTGTTCACTCACGCGTTTGTACTTTTAATATGCGCTATCACCTTCGCTAAGTCATCTGCCGTATCAACTCCAGCATGGGGTGCTATTTGAGCTTGCTCTATTTTGATTTTATAACCATGATACAACACACGTAACTGCTCAAGCGATTCAAGTAGCTCAAGTGGCGATACGCTCAATTCTATATATTGTTTAATAAAACCCGCTCTGTACGCATAAATACCTACATGGCGCTGAAATGGTGCTAAATTAAGAGCACTGCTGTCATTCATCATTGTGCTTCTATCAAACGGAATACTTGCACGAGAAAAATACAGCGCATTTTTATTTATATCGCTAACCACTTTAACGGCATTAGGATTAAATACTTCATCACGCTCTTCAATAGCAACACTTAACGTTGCCATTGGTGCTGTTGAATCACTTAATAGTGCAGCAACTTGGGATACATTTTCTGGCGCAAGTAAGGGCTCATCGCCTTGTACATTAACCACAATTGTATTGCTGTCGAGATCAAGTAAATCAACTACTTCGGCTAAACGCTCAGTACCCGATTGGTGATCTTCGCGAGTCATTACAACATCACTAGTAAATAAACTTACTGCATCAAACACTTTTTGATGATCGGTTGCTATAACCACTTTACTTGCACCTGATAAACATGCTTTTTCGTAAACATGTTGAACCATTGGCTTACCGCAAATATCAGCAAGCGGCTTACCAGGTAGTCGGGTTGATGCAAAACGAGCAGGAATTACAACTACGAATTCCACTTTTCAACCTCTTCTAAAGATAACTCACGTGCTTCGTTTTCAAGCAATACTGGAATATCATCTTGAACGGGGTAAGCAAGCTTAGCTGCAGTACTAATTAGTTCGTTGTTTTCTCTATCAAAGCGTAATTTACCCTTACAAACTGGGCAGGCAATTATCTCGAGTAATTTTGTATCAAAGGCCATTGAGTATTCCTTTTTCTTTTAATAATGAATTTAATGTGTTTATTACGCTATCGGAAGGCTCTGCATCTACAGGTAAATAATACCAATTAGGTTTTGCAAAGGACTTACATTTAACCGCGTCTTTTTCGGTCATTATAATGCAATCATCACCAAATTGAATAAAATCATCTGCTGTATAAGCATAATGATCTCTAAAATGATGAGTCGACAATAGCTTAATATTTTGTGCTTCTAATGAGTTTTCAAACCGTTTAGGGTTCCCAATTGCACTTATTGCATGTGCCTCGCTTACGTTACTTTTTGCATCATCACTTGAATTAACTAAGCGAAGGTTACTTACTTGCAGCACGTAGCTATTATTAGCCTCACCGCCATTTTCAATTACTATATCAACACTTTGTAAGCGTTTAGTTGTTTCGCGTAGTGGCCCTGCGGGCATAACAAAACCATTACCAAAACGACGCTCACTATCAACAATACAACACTCAATGCTACGAGGCATTTTATAATGCTGCATTCCATCATCAGAAATAATAACATCGAGTGTATAATTATTTTCTAATAAATCGATATTGTGTTGTCTATTAGGCCCAACCGCTATTGGGCACTTTAAACGATGGTATAAAAGTACGGGCTCATCTCCAGCCTGCTGAGCACCTATAAGGTCAGTAACTAACAGCGGGTAATTTTCTGATTGCCCACCATACCCTCTACTAATAATTCCCACTGATAAACCTTGCTCTGTTAAATGGCCATACAGCCACAAAACAAAAGGCGTTTTACCATTACCGCCAACACTTATATTGCCAACTACAATTACAGGCGTTTTGCACTCAAAAGGTTTAAGTATTTTAGCGCTATATAAGTATTTTCGAAATGACGATACAACCCAAAAAAAAGCACTTAATGGTAATAACAGTAAAGTAATTAGACCAAATGGTTTATACCAGCTTTGTTCTATTTTACTCACGCCTGATCACCAAACTGCATTTTGCAAAGGGCTGAATAAGTACCGTCATTTGCTAATAAGCTATTGTGATCGCCACTTTCTATTACACGACCATTATCAATAACATAGATTCGGTCACTGTTTTCGATAGTAGATAAGCGATGCGCAATAACAATTGAGGTTTTATCTTTCATTAGCGTTTCTAATGCTTGCTGAATAAGCTTTTCAGATTCGGTATCAAGTGCTGATGTAGCCTCGTCTAAAATCAAAATAGGTGCGTCTTTTAATATTGCCCGTGCTATCGCTATACGCTGGCGTTGGCCACCAGAGAGCATTACGCCATTTTCACCTACCATGGTGTTTAATTGCTCTGGCAGGTCTTTAACAAACTCCCAAACATGCGCTTGTTTAGCAACTTGCTCTAATTCTTCCTCAGACACATCATGCTTTATGCCATAACAAATATTGTTAGCAATCGTATCGTTAAATAACACGACTTGTTGAGACACTAAAGCAAATTGGCGACGCAAATCTGTTAATTTGTAATCTTGCAGAGCAATACCATCAAGCAAAATTTCACTTGGGAGCTCTAAGTCATAGTAGCGTGGTAATAAATTAGAAATTGTTGATTTACCCGAGCCTGAGCGCCCTACTAAGGCAATACTTTCACCCGCTTTAATCGTTAGCGACAAATCATTTAATACAGCTTCATCTTTTGTTGGGTACTTAAAGGTTACATTTTTAACTTCAATTAACCCTTTAACTTTATCGACTGAAACGGTGCCAGTGTCTTTTTCCATTTCTTCATCTAACACTAAAAAAATACTTTGCGCGGCAGAGATACCACGTTGCATATCACTATTCACATTGGCGAGTTGTTTGAGTGGGCGTAATAGCATCATCATTGAAGCAATTAATACCATGAAATCACCAGAGCTTATTGTATCAATCATGGAGGGCATTGATACCACCCACAAAATAACAGCCATGGCACTGGCAGCTAGTATTTGAATAATTGATACACTTAATGCTTTTGTTGCATCCATTTTGATGCGTTGTTGGCGGTTGTGGTTATTAATCTTTGAGAAATGGTTTATTTCTTGGTCTTGTCCGCCAAATCCATGAATAACTTTATGTCCGCTAAGCATTTGTTCAGAGCTACGTGTAACTTGCCCCATGGCAGATTGAATGTTTTTAGAAATGTGGCGAAAACGTTTAGAGACGACGGCGACAATAATAGCAACAAGTGGGATGATCACTAAAAATATCAGTGATAGTTGCCAACTGGTATAGAACATTACCGCAAGTAAAAATACAACAAATGCACCTTCTCGAACCACGATTAGCAACGCTTTGGTTATTGCTTGTTGAACTTGTTCTGTATCAAATGTGATTTTTGAAATTAAATCTCCCGTTGAGTTTTTGTCATGAAAAGAAACGGGTAAGTGCAATATGTGCTCAAATAACTCTTGGCGTAAAGAACGTACAACTTGGGAGCCTACATAACTTAAGCAGTAAGAAGACATAAAGTTAAAAACACCACGCCCTAGAACTAACGCGATAACAACAAAAGGAGCGTACTTTAAAACTTCTGTATTACGCTGGTTCAAACCTTGATCAATAAACGGCTTCATTAATTGAATAAATAAAGCATCCATTGCTGAATAGCCTATCATCCCAATAATTGCGACAAATGCGACGCTTTTGTAGGTGCCAACATATGAGACAAGACGTTTATAAATTTGTGTAGTACTTTGATCCATAACACTCTCTAAATACAGTAACAATCTGTATTGTATCCTCCGATGAGATAAAACTAAACGTCAATCTTTGATAAACCAGTAACTTTCCTGCCCTCTTGCTGTTTCTATAGACAAATTCTTTGCATAAAATTTAATACTGATTTGCCCCTCAACGCCTGTCGTAAATTGCTGAGCGTTTATTTGGTTATAACGTTCGACGACAAGAGGCTTGGGGAATTCCCATTGCCCTTTATAGGCACTTGAATGAATAACTACTTTAGGAGCCACGTTATTAATAAAATTAACACTTGAGGATGTATCGCTGCCATGATGCGGGCTTAACATTACTGTACTTTTCAACGATTTATTATCCGCTAATAGCGATGCTTCACGCGCCTTTGATATATCACCGGTAAGTAACACGCTATGAGTATTATCTGATACCCTAACAACGCATGAATCATCATTTTCATTTCCAAACCCTTTTGTACTAAAGCTTTGTACTTTTAATCCAGCAAAATCAATGTTTATGACTTCACATACATTATGTGTATTTTTAGGATGAAATTGTTGTAATGTTTCACCAAAGCCAGCATCTAAGAAATGTTGTAATCCTCCAGCGTGATCATTATCTTCATGACTTAGAATCGCCGTTTTCACTGTTAAATTATTTGCTTTAATATAAGGCAATAAAATACTTCGCGTACGGCTAAAGCGATTGAAATAACTGGGGCCAAAATCATAAATAAGCACTTGTTTATCTTTTTCAATTAATGCCATAAGTCCATGCCCAACATCAAATACATGTAGTTGCCACTTAGACTTTTCTGTTAGCCAATAATTTAATAAAAGCGTTATTGCTGGAATAAAAGCGAGCCATTTATAAGGAAGAAAATAAACCATCAACATAATAATATAAGTAAAAACGACAAATATTGAGTCAATTCTGCCAGTCGTTATCCATCTTAACGATCCTGGTATTTCATTAAGCAATTTAAATAGCGCATATAAGCCTGTATCAAACAGGTTTATTAAAATACTTATATCTAAGAAAAAACTCAGTAATGTAAAAACAATTAAAAAAGGTAAGATAATGATTGAAAGCAGCGGTATAGCAATTAAGTTTATTATCAAACCTGCAATACTTACCCCATTAAAAAAATAGAGTGAAAGTGGCAATAAACCAATAAATAACGCTATTTGAATAACAAACAGTGAAATAACTTTGTTTTTTATGCGAGTGTTTAATATTGGTAATTTATTAATAACTGTAAAAATGATAGCAACAGCTAAAAATGAAAAGTAGAGACCTGGATTGAGTAAATTAAATGGGTTAACAATAAGAACAATAACCAAGGCAAATAAAATGCTCCGCCAACGCAGCGGCTGCTTAGCAAGAAAATACAATAATAAATAACAACCCAGCATGATAAGCGCTCGCGTTGCCGATACTAAAAAGTCACTTAAGTACACATAAACCAAGGCTACTAAAAATCCGCATGAACTGTAATAAAGAGTCAGGTTGAATGATTGCCCAATCGAAGAATTAATTTTTGCAAAAATGAATCGAGTAAATAGATAACCGAAGCTAAAAATCAAACCAATATGTAACCCCGATATAGCAAGTAAATGACTTAGCCCAAGAGATTGCATTAATTGTTTGTCAGCGTAGCTCATCAAAGATTTTTCACCGCTAAGCAATGCATAATAGAGCCACTGTAGTTTTGTATCCGTATAGGTGTTTTTAAGGAAGTGTTGATAATCTAAAATTATGCTTTGTTTGTCACTATTTATAATATTAAGGTTTTTATTAAGCACTTTACCTTTAAATAATATTCTACTTATAAAAGCATAACGTTCATTATCAAATACATTAAAATTTTTATTACTACGAAAATGTTTTAAATGAATTAAAGCAGAAAATTCATCACCTACTATTAAAGGCTGTGCAGAATTAACACTGAGCATTGCTTTGGGTGCTCTAAAATCCGAAAAATTACTCCCTTCTAATGCCACTATTTTAACTTTAATATATTGAGGTTTTTTGTCAGAAATAACCTCTTCAACAATTAATGTAGAATCAAGTGCATACTTTTCATCCGGTTTTGGTATTTCAAAACTATAAAAAACGTAAAAATGCAGACCAACGAAGCAAATTGCACAAATAAAGCCTAACAATACATTTAAAAACGGCTTAAAATAAGCGCTCACTATAACAATGAAAATTGTGAATACTGTAAATTCGAGAGTTTGATAATAAAATACGGTTGCTATACAGCCAATTACAAACCCAAGACTTATCCACACTGATGTAAATGGTTGCTTTAAATGGCTAAAAAAACGATCCAAAGATTTTTACCTGATCCAAATAAAATTAGACATCATAAATCACTAAGAATATTTGGACGCCTTTTACAAGATGCAAATCTTTGGCATTTAAATAGACGTTCTGCTCGAGGTGCATTTGCAGTCGGGTTATTTTTTGCTTTCATCCCTGTTCCTTTTCAAATGGTTTTAGCAGCAGCCGGCGCTATATTATTTAGAGTTAATTTACCTATCTCAGTTGCATTAGTATGGCTTACAAACCCTCTAACTATGCCACCTATTTTTTATGGCTCATACTTAGTGGGTACATTAATACTTAATCAGCCTGAGCAACACTTTGTATTTGAAGCTAGTTGGTCTTGGTTTCTAGAGAGCATAGAAACTATTGGCCCTGCATTTTTACTAGGTTCGTTAGTATGTGCTTCTATTGCATCAATTATCGGCTATTTTGGTATTGATATTATTTGGCGCCGTTCTGTTAAAAAGGCATGGTTATCGCGAAATAATTAGTAGCGTTAAAGCTAAATAATAACTATAAGATTCATGGCAATCCTAATCTTATGAAATATTATAGACGAAAAAAAACCAACTTTATTAAGTTGGTTTTTTTTATAATCAATATTAGTAAACTTTAAAAGCGAAATATACGTCTTAAGCCAACTAATGGTAATAGCAATAATGTATACCAAGGAAAGCTAGCAGAGTTACGCTCATACACTTCTGCTTCTACTGGAGCACAGTTTTCTACTTCACCATTTGCAATTGGCGTTAACTTAACTGCAACTGCAATACTTTCGTATTCAATTTCACCATTGATATCAGTTACAACACCGCCTAAAGAATCAAGTTTTTCAACTGTCTTAGTCGCAGTACCAAATATTTCATTATTTTCATTAATAGCTGTTGCTTCGACCATTGAGTAAGCGTAGTCAGTTTCGCCATCAGTGTCATAACAAGGCAGTAAATCATTTAGATTAGTGATTTTGTCTTCACCAATTTTGTAAATAAAAGCTTCTTTAAGTCGTGAGCTATCAGAAACACCTACTTCCCCTTCGCCTACAATATATCCTTGATTATTTATATCGTTGCCATAAGAACTTGAGCTTGAAAAATAATCAGTTGGGAAAACTGTATTACCTGTTTCGATGTCATGATAGAAGAATTTATTACGAAGAGTACCTTCAATACGCTTTGTCGCATAACCTGTAATTACATCATTATCATTAATAGCGATTGATTTACCAGCCTGCCAATCGTCTTCTTGATTAATAAAGTCAGTGACTGCACCGTCTTTAAAATAAACTGGCATTGTAAGAATCGTATCATCATTTTTGTAATAACGCGTATTTGATGAACCTACAATTGTACCGTTGTTGTTCACTGCTAAAGCAGTACTCGTAAATGCGTCATCTTCTGTTTCACCTTCATCAGGTGTCAGTGCCATACCAAGCTCTTCAACAGAAATAATATTTAACGATTCATCAAGTTCCCATTTAACAGCACGCTTATTAAATAAGCCTCGTGAAATATTAGAATTTAATAAGTTGATACACACTGACGTTGGTTCGTCTTCATTATCACAGTTATCATCAATATTATCTTGTCTGTCATCAGGAATACTTGTAGAGATATTACCTACAACAGTGTAACCACTATTTGTTTTGACTATATCGTTAGCGCGGCTTGTGCCGCCGTATTCATTAAACTCAGGCTCTAACTCAACACTTATACTGCCATCAGCACTTATTACAATCCCACGTTCTATAAACTCATGTGTGAACCACGTTTCTGCATCATCTTCACCATCAGGTGTAAAAGACACTTTATCGTAAGGAGCACCGCCCCAACCAACAGTAACGCCGTCTTCACTTACAGCATTAAAAAGGTTAATAGTTGAACGCGTTAAGCCATCATAATCAACAGATGCAACATCAAATAACGGTTGCTCTGTTACTTGTGTGTCATTGTACTTTATGCCAACTAATGAGCTTAATTTTTGATATTCAAAATTTGTAGAAATTGAAGATAAAAAACTAACCATGAAAGTATGTGCATCAGAATTAGTAAGTACTGCATCATTATTTTCAATGTCATCAAGTGTAAAGGTAATCTCTTTATCACTTAAATCAAATGCAGCCTCTGTATTATCGTAGCTATTTTCAATAATATTTTCAGTAAAATCTATATAGCTGATATCAATAGGTAAATTGTATAAACCATTTGCGAAACCAATAATATGCCCGCTTTCGCTTACATCTGTTACATAAGAATATTTAGCGTCTTCAAGAGTCCCTAATTCACTTAACTGGTACGTAGCACTTGTTGCTGAAGTGCTTAATGTCGCTAAAATACTGGCAGCGAGTAATTTATATTTCATTTTAGTCCTTACTACTGATTCTGTAATTCTTCAAGTTCTTCCCAGCGCTCAAGCGCAGCTTCAAGGTCAGACTCAAGTTGTGCCAAATGGTTCAATGCTTTAGTTGTTACATCACTCTCTTGTTTAAAAAAGTCTGAGTCACTAACTACAGCTTGTTGAGCTTCAATTTCAGCTTCTAGTTTTTCCATTTTATTCGGTAGTTGCTCTAATTCAAGTTTTAATTTGTAAGAGAGTTTATTTGTTTTAGCTGCAGGTTTAGCAACTGGAGCGACTACTTTTTCAACTTTTTTTACTGGTTGCTGCTGCGTTTTTTTTTCTTGTTCAGCTAAATAGTTAACGTAAGCCTCATAGTCGCTATAGCCACCTACAATATCTGTAACTTTACCGTTACCTTCAAACGCCCATACACTTGAACATGTATTATCAATAAATTCACGATCATGGCTTACAATCAGCACTGTACCTTGGTATTGATTAATGATGTCCTCTAGTAACTCTAACGTTTCAATGTCTAAGTCATTTGTTGGCTCATCGAGAACAAGGATATTAGACGGTTTTAAAAACAATTTAGCTAATAGTAATCTGTTTTTTTCACCACCAGAGAGTGCTTTAACAGGGGTTCGAGCACGTGCTGGCGGGAATAAAAAGTCTTGTAAATAACCTAAAACATGACGTGAGCGTCCGCCCATCATCACTTCTTGTTTACCTTCGGCGACGTTATCTTGAACTGTTGCTTCTTCATCAAGTTTTTCACGATATTGGTCAAAGTAAGCAAATTCTAAATTAACACCTTGCTTAGTTATGCCGCTATCAGGTGCTAAATTACCAAACATTAGTTTTAATAGTGTTGTTTTACCAATACCATTTGGGCCTACTAAGCCGATTCTGTCGCCACGCATTACCAGTGTCGAAAAATCATCAGCAATAACTTTGTCTTTAAATGCATGACAAAGATTCTTAGCTTCAAATACTAACTTACCAGAGCGATCTGCTGTTTCAATATTGAAATCAGTTTTACCAACTTGGTCAACACGTTGCTTACGCTCTGTACGAAGCTGTTTTAACTCTCTAACACGTCCTTCGTTACGCGTTCTACGCGCTTTAACACCTTGGCGGATCCATGTTTCTTCTTCGGCTAAACGCTTATCGAACAATGCATTTTGGCTTTCTTCTACTTTTAAATCATGGGCTTTTTGCTCTAAGTACGTGGCGTAATCACCAGGGTACGAAATAAGCTTACCACGGTCTAAATCTAAAATACGCGTAGCAACAGCACGAATAAACGCACGGTCATGCGATATAAATACGATTCCGCCCTTAAACTCTTTTAAAAATTGCTCAAGCCACATGACGCTTGCCATGTCTAAATGGTTTGTTGGCTCATCAAGTAATAATAAATCAGGCTCACTAACAAGTGCACGTGCAAGTGCTACTTTACGTAACCAACCACCAGAAAGAGACTCAAGTTTAGCTTCTGGCGTTAATTCTAATTGTGTTAGCACTAATTGAATTCGGCTATCAAAGCGCCAGCCATCAGCCGCTTCTAGTTGATTTGATAAACGTTCAAGCTTGTTTAATAACTTATCAGTACACACTGTTTGCAACTCATTACTTACATGATGAAAATCAATTAGTAAGTTTGCAATCTCAGGCATACCTTGCGCAACATAATCAAATACTGTGCCATTTGCGCCTTTTGGTGGATCTTGTTCTAAACGAGAAATTCGAATGCCACCTAGCTGATTTATTTCACCATCATCTAATACAACTTCGCCATCAAGCACTTTTAATAGAGTTGACTTACCCGCGCCATTTCGACCAACAACACACACTCTTTCGCCACTCTCTATAACAGCATCTGCTTTGTTAAGCAAAGCATGCGTACCAAAAGCAAGTTGTGCTTTTAAAATTCTAATTAAATCCATAGTTCTTATTTGCTCTTATTCTGCTTGTGCTAAAAATTCGCGCACAGTGTGTAAAGTAAAAGGCCAAAATAATTGCTCGCCTTTTTCACTTTCTAATACAGGAATAGTAATTTGATACTCAGCTATAAGCTGCTCATCAGTCATAATATCGATTAGTAATAACTCACTCGTATTACTAAGTACCTCAGTGATAAGTTGCTCAGCTTGCTCGCACAAGTGGCAACCATCAGTGTGGTATAAAACCCATTTAGCCATGTGTGATTAACCAGCTATTATGGATTTTTTTATTACGTTTAAAGTCTGGTGATAACGTTTTATCTGAAATATTAATGGCTTTTAAACCTAAACCAATCAGACCAACTTCATCTATCACAAAGCCACGTTTGTTATTAGAGAAAATTAAGGTACCTGATGGGCTTAAAATCTTCTTAACCCACGTTAATAATTTAATGTGATCGCTCTGTACATCAAACGCGTCTTTCATACGTTTTGAGTTTGAAAACGTTGGAGGATCTAAAAATATCAAATCATATTGCGCCGTTGCGTGCTCTAACCATTTTAAACAATCTGCTTGTTCAAAACGGTATCGTGTATTACTAATACCATTTAAATCAAAGTTATCTTGGCCCCATTTTAAGTAGGTCTTTGATAAATCGACTGTAGTAATGGCTTTAGCACCACCAAGAGCAGCATGTACAGAAGCTGTACCTGTGTATGCAAAAAGGTTTAAGAAACGTTTATCTTTAGCATTTTCTTGAATATAACGGCGCATTAAGCGATGGTCTAAAAACAAGCCTGTGTCTAAGTAGTCAAATAAATTAACTTTGAACTTAGCACCAAACTCTTCAACAACCATAGTACGGTTTTGTTTAGACATAGCGGTGTACTGATCTTCGCCCTTCTGCTTTTTACGTACTTTTACAGCAATGTTTTCAGGTGAAATCTCAAGCTGTTGAGCCGTTAAACTTATTACGTCTTGCAGGCGTTTTTCTGATGTTTTTTCATCAATTTCTTTAGGCGCTGCATATTCAAAAATTACAGCAGAGTCGCCATAAATATCTACAGCAACATTGTATTCAGGGATATCCGCTTCATAGACGCGATAAGCATCTATTTTATTTTGTTTAAGCCAGTTTTTTAAGCCTTGCTTATTTTTTTTCAATCTATTTGCAAATGACGTTGAGCCTTCAAAATTGAGTGCTTTTTTGTCATCTGTAGTCAAACTTACTTGCTTATCATCTAATTGGTATAAGTTAAGTTCTACATCAAGCGGGCCATTTTTAAATTTATAACGCTTAAGGCGCACAAGTTTTAAAAGTTTAAATAAGCTCTCGTCCATACCCAATAAGGCAAGTTTCCAGTGATTGAAGTGCTTTTTAAAGCCAACGCCTAAATTACGGTGTAAATCAACAAGCTCAGCCATAGAGCCAATACGCTCACCATAAGGTAAGTTTGAAATTACAACACCCGGTAATTTTGCAACAGCTGTAAGTTTAGTTGCATCACTTTGCTTAAACTTAATCACGTCGTCAAGCTCTGCACGTTTAGCATTATCAATTGCTTTACTTAATACTTGCTCATCGTAATCGTGGCCAATTAACCATAATTTAGGATCAGTAATATTAGCGAGTAACTCTTCTTTAAGCTCTTTAAACTTAGCGGCTCTAAAACTGGGTAAACGCTCAAAAGCAAAACCTTCACGGAATAATCCTGGCGCTTCGTTTCGCGCCATACCGGCAGCTTCTATCAAAATAGTGCCCGCACCACAACATGGATCGAATAAAGGCTGTTTTACATTTTCAAGCCAGCCACTTCGCTTAATTAATGCAGCAGCTAAGTGCTCTTTAATTGGCGCTTTACCTTGGCCTTGGCGGTAACCACGTTCTGACAAACGAGGACCTGAATAGTCAATATACATCGATACGCCGTAACGATTTAATCGTGCAACTACGCGCACGTTAGCATCTTGCTTATCAACGTTAGGACGTTGCTCATATAAATCATTAAAATAGTCAACAATCGCATCTTTGATTACAAGACCCGAAAATTGCGTGTTTTTTAATGAGTCATTGGTACCGTTGAAGTCGACAGCGAATGTTTGCGTAGGTCCAAACCATTCTTGCCAAGGTTGCGAGCGCGCAAAATTATACAGGCTATTTTTGTCATCTACGCCTTCTTTTTCTTCAATAAGCATAAGCACACGCGTTGCAAAACGAGTTGATAAACAAACCTTTTGCGCAAGTAATGAGTCAGCCTCAAAACGAACAGAACCAACAGTTTGCTTAGACACGGTTGCGCCAAGTTCTGTTAGTTCATCAACCAATAAATTTTCGATTCCGATAGAAGTAAGTGCGATAAATTGCAAAGTAATAACCCTTAATAGCTAATTGCGCAGGATTATAACATAGGTTGGGCGACAAACACGCCATAAAGACACGCTTAAGACTTAAATTTGGTTAGGCGGTTTGACTTTGATATTGCTGATTTAGGATGGGGTGTACTCGATTATTCAAAATACGGATTACTTCAAATTGCGCCAAAGATAAGTTTTCGTCTAATTTAAAGGTTTCACTTAAATTCAAACAAATAGATGCATCAGGACAATGCTCTACAATTAAAAAATCACCTGACTGCGCTTTAGATGTTAATTTTACTATTGCCTCTACGCTTGGCTCTGTCCCGGTGTATTCTTCAAAAAACCAACTTTTTGCTAAAACGGGTTTTAAGTGATACTTAACAGCAGTCGCATTTAATGATATTTGACAAATTTGAGCCGCAGACCACAATTCAAATCCATCCAGATAATTATAAACTTGTTCGTAAAATGCAGCATCTTCGAGACTAAAACGTGGATTTTTAAAAACAGAATCGGTGAGCTGTCTTAATTTATAAGGCGTGCATAATTGCATGTCGTCATTTAAATCAAGTAACAAACGATTTTTATCAGGACAAGTAATCCACTGCCATTGCTTTGATGCTTGTAACATTTACTCCTCCTTGGGTATGTTGAATAATTATTGCTCAGAGTATAACCGCTTTTGACCACTTTTAAAATGTTTGCTTAGAACATTTAGCTAACGATCAAAAGCTTAGATAACTGATCCTTATAAGCCGTTAACGATCGACTTTACCAATTGTGGACCTTTGTAGATGAACCCAGTATAAACCTGAACTAAATTTGCGCCTGCATCTAACTTTTCTTTTGCAGATGTAGCATCATCAATACCGCCGACTCCGATGATTGGTAGCTTACCTTGTGTTAAGCGTTTTAGTTCACTTACTACCTCTGTAGAGCGCATTCTAACAGGGTGACCTGATAAACCGCCCGCCTCTTGTGCATATTGCTGCCCCATAACTGCGGCTCGCTCAAGCGTTGTGTTTGTGGCAATTACACCATCAATTTTATTATTTAAAAGTGATTCACTTACTTGCTCTATTTGTATTTGATCGAGATCCGGTGCAATTTTTACAAGCATAGGCACTTGCTTATTATGCTTTGAAATTAAATCTAACTGTTCATTTTTAAGACTTTGCAATAAATCATCAAGTGCAGCACCATATTGTAAATCACGAAGCCCTGGGGTATTTGGTGATGAAATATTTACCGTAATGTATGAGGCATGCTCAAATACTTTACGCATACAATGAATGTAGTCATCTTTACCTTGTTCATTAGGTGTATCTTTATTTTTACCAATATTGATACCGAGTATGCCACTGTACTTTGCTGCTTTTACATTTTCGACTAAATTATCAACACCTTTATTATTAAAGCCCATACGGTTAATAATTGCGTTTGACTCTGGAAGTCTAAAAATACGTGGCTTATCATTACCAACTTGAGGACGCGGTGTAACCGTTCCAACTTCAATAAAACCAAATCCCATTTGGCTAAAAGCATCAATACATTCTGCATTTTTATCAAGGCCAGCGGCAAGCCCTACTGGGTTTTTAAATTCAAGACCTAAAAAGTTTACGGGTTTATCTGAAACACTTTGTGACCAAGCTATATTTAGAGGCGTATTAGCAAAACGACGAAGATTATTAAGTGCAAACTCATGCGCCCACTCCGCATCACGGGTAAACATAAAACGGCGAGCTAAATCATAAAACATCAATATAATCCTCTTTTTAAATTTCAGACAAAAAAATACCTCAGACAAGGCTGAGGTATTGTATAACAATTTTAACAATCAGTTATTTATTTACTAAACAAATAACTGATTAAAGCTAAATTATTTTCCTGATGTATCACAGTTATGACTTAATAACATAAGTTCACGAAGTGCAACTGAGAACTTAGCAAAGTCGTGGCTTTGTGATGTTTTAAACTCAGCCAACATTTGTTTCCAACGCTGAAGTAATAAATCTTGACTATCCATCCACTCATCTATTTGACTATCAACATCGCTCTCGTCACCTTCAAAGCTATTTAGCACCACTTCAGATAACGTACGTTGCTGCCAATCAAGCTCTTCACGGTAAGATGAACGAGCAAGTGCTTGCCAATGATTTGCTACTGGTTGCTTAGTTATTTGCTCTAAGAACCAATGCAGACCCATTCTTGCGCCTAGTTTAAAGTAAGTATTCGATACCATCGAAATACTCTTACCTGAATTATTAGCAACTTCAGCTAAATCCATCACAGAGAATAAGCTTGATAACGAAACAATACGATTAGCTATATCTGCAGGAACGCCGGCGTCAATTAACTTATTAGCTTCAATTACAATACGGTCATTTTCTTTTTCAATCATGTACGTATTTAAATTATCGCTTAAATCTTTAAATGTTGGCGCAAAGAATTCAATTCCTTGTTCAATCGTTTGTGACTTATTACGATGACGTAAGAACCAACGCGTAGTACGGCGAACAGTACGACGAAGTTGGTAAAGCATTTCAGTTTGTACCGCTGCTGGTATTTTATTATCCAGTGCGCTGATAGAAGACCATGTATCGCGCATTTCAAATATTTCGCTAGCAATTGAGTAACACATTGCAATTTCAGCTTCGTTGGCACCGGTTTCTTCATGCATACGTACCATGAAGTTTAAACCCATATCATTAACAATACTGTTAGCAAGTTTAGTTGCAATAATTTCTTTACGAAGTGGATGGTTGTTCATCGCATCGTTAAACTTCTCACGTAGAGGACGTGGGAATGACTTCACAAGCAATTGACGATAGTAAGGGTTTTCAGTAATTTCATCACTTACTAAAGACTCTTTTAATACCATTTTAGCGTACGAAACAAGCACTGAAAGCTCAGGGCGAGTTAAGTCTTTACCTGCGGCTGCACGTTCTGCCAATTCTTCATCGCTTGGAATAAACTCGATAGCACGGTTTAACTTGCCATCTTTTTCAAGTGCATGAATAAAACGAATCTTTTCTTTAAGCGTTGAAGTACCTTTAGACTGCGTAATTGAAATAGTATGTGTTTGACGGTAACAGTCTTTTAATACTAATTCAGATACTTCATCTGTCATTGAATAAAGTAGCTCATCACGTTGTTTACGTGTTAAGTCACCTTCAGCAACCAAGCCATTAAGTAAAATCTTAATGTTAACTTCGTTATCTGAACAGGCAACGCCCCCTACGTTATCAATAAAGTCAGTATTAACACGACCACCCTTAGCTGCAAATTCAACACGACCTAATTGAGTTGCACCTAAGTTACCGCCCTCACCAATTATTTTAGCGCCTAAATCTCTACCATTGATACGTAGTGCATCGTTTGCACGATCCCCTACATCTGCATCAGTTTCTTTAGAGTTTTTAATGTATGTACCAATACCGCCATTCCACAGTAAATCGAACTCCATCATCAATGAAGCTTTCATTAACTCATTTGGGGTCATACTTGCTTTTTTAGTACCCAACATTTTTTTCATTTCTGGGCTGAGCGTAATTGATTTAGCAGCACGAGAGAAAACACCACCACCGGCAGAAATTAACTCTTTATTGTAATCTTCCCAAGATGAACGCGGCATATTAAATAAACGTTCGCGCTCTGGGTAAGAAGTAGCAGCATCTGGGTTAGGATCAACAAAAATGTGCATATGGTTAAAGGCAACTTGTAAACGAATATGCTTAGATAACAACATACCATTACCAAATACATCACCAGCCATATCGCCAATTGCAACTACCGTAAAGTCGGTAGTTTGACAATCGATATCCATTTCACGGAAATGTCGTTTAACTGACTCCCATGCGCCTTTAGCTGTAATACCCATTTTCTTATGATCGTAACCAACCGAGCCACCTGATGCGAATGCATCACCTAGCCAGAAATTGTATTCATTAGCTATGCCGTTTGCGATATCAGAGAAAGTAGCGGTTCCTTTATCGGCTGCAACCACTAAGTAAGCATCATCTTCATCGTGGCGAACAACATCGCGAGCTGGGACTACTTCCCCGCGCTCTATGTTATCTGTAATATCTAGAAGACCACGGATAAAGATTTTGTAACACTCTTGGCCTTCTTTTATAAACGCTTCGCGCTCACTAGGTAATTGTTTACATACAAAACCACCTTTAGAACCAACAGGTACAATTACTGTATTTTTAACTTGTTGCGCTTTAACTAAGCCAAGTACTTCAGTACGGAAATCTTCACGACGATCAGACCAACGCAGACCACCACGCGCTACTTTACCGTAACGTAAATGCACACCTTCAACGCGCGGAGAATAAACAAAGATCTCAAACGCAGGAAGTGGAAGTGGTACATCAGGAATTAAGCTAGGCTGTATTTTAAACGAGACATAAGACTTAAACTGACCTGCATCATCTTTTTGGAAATAGTTAGTACGAAGCGTTGCAACAATCATATCTACGTATAAACGTATAATGCGGTCATCATCAAGGTTTGCTACATTTTCAAGTTCTAAGTAAATTTGCGTACTTAACTTTTCAAGTGTTTTAGCACTTGCTGGGCTCTTAACTGAGAACTTTTTAGCAAATAAATTAACAATTTGCGCTGCAATGTTTGGATAATTTGCAAATGTGCTTTCAATGTAACTTTGTGAGAACGTTACACCAATTTGACGCATGTACTTAGCGTAAGCACGTAAAATAGAGGCTTCGCGGCCAGTTAGGCCACCCATTAACACTAAACGGTTAAAACCATCATTTTCAAGGCGGTTGCCCCACACATTTGTTAATGCAGCGCGAAAACGTGCTGAAATTTTATCAAAGTCTGCCATCCCTTTGCTGTCAATAAGCATCGAGAAGTCCATGATCCAGTTAATACGACCATCGCTAGTTTTAACTGAATATGGTGTTTCACCAACAACGCGCAGACCAAAGTTTTCAAGCATTGGCATAACATCAGATAAGTGAATTGGCTCATCTTTATGGAATAAGCTTAATCGTACAATATTACTGTTTGCTTCTTCTTGAGGACGGTAGAACAGCATTTCTAGCTTGTTTTCATCGCTAAGTAGTTCTAATTTTTCGATATCAACAACCGCAGCACTTGGAAGCACTTCGTCTTTGTATGAGCGTGCAAACGCATTACAGTATTTACGATTTAAATCGTTACCGCGTGCTTCACCCGCAGACTCTAAAAGTGCAGATTGAAGTTTATCTTCCCACGTACGTGCAGCTTCTACTAAATTGTTTTCGATGTCTTTCACGTTATATTCGATCTTGTTGTCGGTCACACGAACGGTGTAATGAGTACGCGCCAGTGTTGACTCAGAGAAATAAGTAGTAAATTCGACTTTATCGTCAGAATTAAATGCATTAGCTAATATATCTTGCGTTTCACGACGAAGAGCCGTGTTATAGCGTTCGCGAGGAACATAAACCATGCAAGATAAAAAGCGACCATACGCATCTTTACGTACAAACAAGCGACACATATCGCGCTCTTGTACTTGTAAAACACCCATAGCAACTTCAAGTAGCTCACTTTCGCGCGCTTGAACTAGCTCATCACGTGGGTAGGTTTCTAAAATATTTAAAACAGCTTTGTAAGCGTGTGTACCTTTAGCAAAATCACACATTTCCATAATGCGGTTAATTTTACTTTTTAAAACAGGCACATCAGTAGCACTGTTATTGTAAAAGCTTGATGAGAACAAACCAATAAAGCGGTCTTCACCAATTACATTGCCTTCATCGTCAAAACGCTTAATACCTACGTAATCAATGTAAGCTGGACGGTGAACGCGAGAAACAGAGTTAGTTTTTGTTAGGATCAGTAGGTTGCTGCTGCGTGCTTCTTGGCGAGCAACCTCTGGTAATTCTGATAATAATCGTGTGTGTTCTTCAGTAGAGTTTTTCATCAAGCCAAGGCTTGATTCCATTTTACCTTTTAATTGGTAATCACCTTGAACTGGGCTTAGCTCATATTCACGGTAACCCATTAGGGTAAAGTTATCTTTCGCTAACCAATCTAAAAACTCAGTTGTTTCTGAAACTTCTTCTGTCGTTTTATTGTGATGACGTTTAGGTAACTCTTTGGTTACTGCAATCAATTTTTTACGAATTGGCTGCCAATCATCAACAGCAACTGACACATCAACAAGAACCGACTCTAACTCTTTCTTGAAAGACTCAATCACAGAAGAATCTGTTTGACGGTCAATTTCAATAAAAAATACTGTTTTAGTAGATGAGGATTCTTGCTCTGCTTTTAAATTTGATAATCCAGAAATTTTAGCGTTTTCATCGCGCTTAATTTTTAATGGGCAGTGAAGTAATAAGTGAGAGGCGATATTTTCACGAGTCATGGCCATACGAACAGAATCAACTAAAAACGGCATGTCTTTAGTAATAATCTCTACGATTGTATGTGATGACTGCCAGCCATCTTTTGCCACTTCAGGGTTGAAAACGCGGATAACAGCGTCGTCGGTAGTATTTTTTTCTAGCGAGTTCCAAAGGCTTAATGCTGCGCCATATAGGTCACTATCGTTGCGGTTTGCCAAATCCTCTTTAGACATATTGCTGTACAAGGCTTTGGCGAATTTCTCAACGAGTAACACATTATCAGCGCGAACTTTTTTCTGGATCAGCTTACAGACATTATCTAGGATAACCGAGGCTTGGCCTTCATTTCGTGTCATTGTATGTTCCTTAATCTATTACTGCTCAGGAGCAGGAATTTGTACAGCTATTCATTAGCGTGGAGTCAATTAAATTCTAACCCTTTTACAGCTAATAAACAGCCTTTTCGATGAAAACATTTTAAGCATTTCAGCTATTTGGTCATCTATTCACAAATTGTAGATATAAATGGCCTTTACAGGCCATTTTGGAGCAAAATTATTCACATTATTTTTTCTGGTCAGTCCAGAGAAGGCTACCAATAGCGGGTAATAACAACACTGCACCTAACATATTTACTAAAAACATGAAGGTTAACAGTATACCCATATCAACTTGGAATTTAAGATCTGAGAATATCCACGTACTCACACCAATCGCAAGTGTAATACCGGTAAATAGAACCGCACTTCCACGTTCAACAAGCGCATTTCGATAAGCAACACTTAATGGTACATTTTGCTTAAGCTGCCCCATCATCGACGACAGTATATAAATACCGTAATCGACCCCAATACCTACTCCTAGAGCAATAACTGGCAAAGTAGAAACGGTTAAGCCTATTTCTAATTGCACCATAAGTGCTTGTGCAAGTGTTGATACGATATAAAGCGGCAATACCACAGCAATCGTTGCTTTTACGCTTCTAAAGCTCATTAAACATAAAATAATAACGGCACCATAAACGTAAAGCATCATTGGTATTTGTGCTTCTGATACAGACTCATTAGTCGCGGCCATTACGCCCACAGGTCCTGACGCTAATTTAAATGCTAATTTATCAGTGCCCTCTTCTTGTGCAAATTGCTTAACACTCTTAATTACGGTATCGATAGTTTGTGCTTTATGATCATCTAAGAATATAATCACTGGCATAACAGAACAATCACCGTTAAGTAAACCTGTACTAGTTTCAACTCGAGACGTTGACTGTACTAAGCTTGCTGAATTTCTTGGCAAACTCTGCCATTTTAAATTGCCTTCGTTGTAGCCCGCGTTAACCGATTGAGCTACAGAGCTCAAACTTACAGCAGACTGCACACCGGCCACATTCTCAACTTTGTATTGAAAACGGCTTATACGCTCCATCACATCATGCTCAGTACATGCTGCAGGATACGCCTCTACAATTACTTTTAAAATATCAGATGAGATAGTGTACTTATCTGATATTAAAAACGTGTCTTGGTTGTAACGGGCATCTTGATGCAGAGATGGTGCGCCTGCGTGTAAGTCACCTATACGCATTTTATCTGCTTGCCAGTAACCTAAAGCAAATAGAACAAGGGTAAAACCAATAATCATTTTAGCTACTTTAGGATCAGTCGCTTTAACAAGTAAGTCGCGGATTTTATCAAGCATGTTTGGTTTTGCTGCATCACCAGATTGAATATGTACACTGTTTTCAAAGTTCATGTACGAAGCCCAAACTGGCAATAAGATTAAATTAGTAAATATAATTACTGCTACACCTAAACTCGCTGTAATGGCAAGTTCACGGATAATACCAATATCGATGGTAAGTAATGTTAAGAAGCCTACGGTGTCTGAAAGCAGTGCAATACCGCCTGGCACTAATAAAGCCCTAAAACTTGACTGACAACAAATACGTGTTGTTTTACCTTCACCTACTTTTTTACCAATCGCATTTATCATCTGCACACCATGGCTTACACCAATAGCAAATACTAAAAACGGTACCAAAATAGACATAGGATCAAGGCCAAAACCTAAACTTGAAAGCAGGCCTAATTGCCAAATAACAGCAATAATGGAACATGCGATAGGCAAAATAGTCAGCTTTAAACTGCCACAAAATAGCCAGACCATAATAAAGGTAAAAGCGATAGCAATGACAAAAAATACAACCACCCCTTTTGCCCCTTCAGCTATATCACCAGCCATTTTTGCAAAGCCAATAATATGAATACTTACTTTGTCCGTACTTAAAGGCTCTCTTAAATCACTTTCTAGCTTTTGTGCAAAAGCTAATGTGTCTAATTTTTGTTGTGTTTGAGGATCAGTTTCTAAAAGTTGAGCAGTTACCATTGCACACGAATAATCGCTGGCAATCATACGTCCTACAACTTTTGCTTTTTCAATGTTTTCCTTTACTACACCTAAACCACGCTTATCTGCTTTAAAGTTAGCAGGAATAATTGGGCCACCGGCAAAGCCATCCTCCACTACTTCAACAAAACGAGCACTGGGTGAAAATATTGAGTTAACTAATGGACGATTTACGCCAGGAATGAAATAAAGCTGATCGTGAACCGCTTTTAATTGAGTAAAGAACTCTGGATTAAATATATCACCACTGTCATCACACACTGAAATCAAAATACTGTTTGCACCACCAAACTGCTTTTCATGCTTGGTATACACTTTCATATAATCGTGGTTTAACGGGATATTTTTATTAAACGATGCATCTAATTGAATTTGAGTCGCTTTGAATACAAGTAAACAGGTTATAAGTGCAAAACTTATAAGCATAATTAAGCGATGTCTAAAAATCGCCTTTTCAATAAAATCGAGTAGTTTATGCATTAAGGGGTTAACTCCTTCACTTTAATGCCATCTTCTGTAGCCATGATTAGTTTGTTATCTAAAATTACACCATCAAGAATCGCTTTACCGTCAGCAAGCTGCTCATGGGTGAGTAACCCATCTTGAAGATGAAAAATAACGCCACTGTTGGCAAGCATAAGCCATTGTTTGTTATTATAATTAATGATGTTGTTGATCGTCGCTGTTTTAACATTTTCGAAATGCTGCCACTGCTGTTCACCATTTTGCTTTGCAAAAACATTACCTCGAAGCCCTGCCACAATTTCTTGTGTGCTATCTGATGCAACCGCAAAGAATGAGCCAGGATAAATTTCTTCTATCCTTTGCCAAGTTTGACCATCATCAATGCTTCTGGCCATCAAGCCCATCTCACCAACCAGCATTAAACCATTATCTGTTTTTTCGATTCGATTAAAGTGCGGTAAAATTGAAGCAGTTTCGGCTTCGTATCCTTCGGGGTCATTTTCTTTTAAATCGTTCAAGTAATCACGATCATCACTAAATAATAGCGAATCTAAAAAGCGTTTTTGCCAATGTTTACCACCATCGGTGGTTTGATAAAACATGCCATATGCGCCCACTGCAAAACCTTTTAAATCATCTTCAAATAGAATATCTAAACATGGTTTGTCTAATTTTGGTTGTGCTTGTTGTAGTTGCCAATTAACACCACCGTCAGTAGTATTTATTATTGTTGCATCGTGGCCACACGCCCATCCATTATTTTCATTACTAAAATCAACGGCAGTTAATAGCACTTGAGTTGGGACTAGCTCAGCTTGTTGCCATTTATCACCCGAGATACTTTTAATAACAGTACCGTGTTTACCTACTGCAATTAGACCATTGCCTGTGTTGGTTATGTCGGTGAGTAAGGTTTTAGCTGCATTTGTTGCACTGATTGCATTGTTAGGGGCTTCTTGTGCAACACCCGCACCGCTTATTATCAGGCTGGCATATACCAAATACTTCATAAATTTTAATCGCCTTGTACGAGAGAGTTGTTTGTCTTTTTACTGGGGAAAGCGTTGCGCGCTGTAAGACAAACGCGATGAGAAAGGAAAAGGCACTTAACAAATTGTTAAGTGCCTAGTTTAATACTATCTACCTGCGCGACGTAAAGCGCTTGAAGTAAATTCGTTATCGTTAAATGACTGTGAAAAATCGTACATTTTTTCTTGGTTATCTAAACCAATTGCTAAATAACGACGAGAATTCAAATCATGATAAACCTCAAGCGTACTCCACTGTGTAGGTACTTCGTAGTAGTTAAGGCCATAAGCCATTGCTACACGGTAAAGTTGGTCGCGGTTATCATAAATATCAGTAACCTGTACTTGCCAGCTATCTTCATCGATGTAAAACACACGTTTTTTATAGATATGACGTGTATCATCTTTTAAGTTAGCTTCAACAACCCAAACACGGTGTTTTTCGTAACGTGTATGTTCTGGGTTAATATGGCCAGGCATTAAAATATCATCGTACTCTAGCTTATCACTATGAAGTTTATAGCTGTTGTAAGGTATATATAACTCTTGCTTGCCTTTTAGCGTCCAGTTGTAACGATTTGGCGAGCCATTAAACATATCAAAATCATCGGTAGTACGCAGGCTATCTGCAGCTGTGCCTGGTGCATCATATGCGACATTAGGTGCACGACGAACACGACGTTGTCCCGAGTTGTAGGTCCATGCTTGGCGCGGCGTTAATATTTGATCCATTGTTTCATGAACTAATAATGCAGTACCCGCTAAACGAGCCGGTTCTGTAACGCTTTGTTTAAACTTAAACAAAATATTTGAGTCTTGCAGCTCTGCTGGTGTTGCACTAGGGTCTGAGTATTTAACTAATAACTGCTCATCAAAGCCAACATAGTTATAAGAACCAGATGCAGTCGGTGCAGCTTGACCACCAAAACGCTCAATAGACTGGCCACGGTAACGTAATAAGTGATTCCAAATTGCCTCTAAACCCGTTTTAGGTATAGGGAAAGGAATACCAATCGCTGTATTTTTAATACCGTTACCGCCTTCTATTAATTCAGCAGTCGGTGCAAACTTTTTAGTCGCATCATATACAAACTGAGGGTAAGAAGCAGAACGACGTGTTTCATACACTGGCATTTTAAATGTGTCTGGGTATGCTTCAAATAAAGCAATTTGACCCGGACTTAAATTGGCTTTGTACTTTTCAATATTACTTTTATCAATAGTGAAAAGCACTTTATCAGCTGTAAATGGGTCAAGGTGATGCATACCAGCTTCATAACCTGCAGGGGCTGTTGTAATTCCGTTATTCCATGCTGGAATAGAGCCATCAGCATTAGCTGCTTTTTCTGCGCCCATTGGCGTTAAGTTTTGACCTAATTGAGCAACTTCATCAGCGTTTAATTTAGCTAAAGCTGCGCTGCTTGCAAACAAGCTACAAAAAGCTGTAGCGATGAGGGTAGGTTTTTTAATCATAATAATGTTACCCCTAAATAGAATATTTTAAGTTAAAAGAAACGTAATCGCGATCTGAGAAAGTATTAATATCGCCGCCGCCCCAAAACGAGTTATAGCTCACATCAAGTGACCACGCATTTTGGTAGTTAAAGTTCATGGTTGCACCTAAAGATTTACGGTCTTCAATAAATAAGAACATAGGGTCTGGTGTATTACCATTTACGTCATGAGAAAATACAAAACGTGGAGAGAAGTTAATACCTTTGTAAAGGTTAAAATAATCACCTTTAGCAATTAAGCGGTAACCCCAAGAAGACGCAGTAGCAAATGATTTTTCTTCAGCGCCATTTGATAAACCAAGTTGCAATGTTGAGTAATCAGTAGTACCAGGGCCTGTAATTGTGCCACTACGGCCAGTACCCGATACATTTAAACGCATTTCGTCATATTCTGGCATGTTATGAATTTTTACAGCACCCACTTCACCAACAACAGCCCAACTATCGGCACCTAATGAAGGTCCAAATAAGTGAGTAGCCGTGAATTGAATTTGTGATGTATCACGTTCTATATAGCCTTGAGCAACTTCACCCGCACCAACAGAGCTAATATCATCGCCAAAACTCATTTGCGAAATACCTGCAAAATCAGGACGAAGACCTGCAAGCGCTAACTGCTCCGGCATAGCTGTGTAAAGTAACTCTACGTCATCAATTTGCAGTGGTTCATCTTGACGAAACGCAAACTCACCCGCAAAGGCTGTTTCACCAATAGTTGTGTTAAAACTTAAACCATATAGTTTAATATCTTCTGGGTAGTCGTTTTCAGCTTTTGAGAAGGCCGTTAAATCAGCAACATTATCTGACGTAATTTCTGTTGTCATGATCATCGCTAAATCTTGAGCAATTGCTGCCTGTGAAAAGTTTGATACACGACCAGATATAAGTGGACGACGACTATGGTAGTTCACGTGGTATAACGCAATTTCAGTATCATTAAATTCAGGTAAAAATATACCTAAACGTAAACCGTACTGTCCGCCATCTTCAGGTTCATTTTTACCATTATCTCCTTTACCTTTTAACGCAACCTTAGTTGGGTAAGCAAGATACATTTGGGCTAATAAAGCGCTTCCTTCAGCACTTGAAGGATCAATACCTTGAGCAGATGCTGCTAATGCAAAATCAGATGTTAGGTTATTTAAACTATCCGTTAAAAAAGCAACATCAATATCAGGATTAGACGTAAAGCCTAATTGAACATTCTGCTGATAACCATTTTCTGCTGCAAAGTCATTAGTAGAAAAGTATGTACCTGCTGCTGGTAAACGTGTTTCTTGCCATTGATATTGGTAGAAACCTTCAAGCGTAATATTCTCAGTAATTCCGAGCGATGCCCAAAGCATACCGATTGGTATAAATGCTTCTTTTAGCTCAGCGCCAGGTGCTTTTAATCGATCTATATCAACTGGGTTTACGTTAATACCATGAGATATAAGCGTACTTTCACCCCAGTTAACTACTTGCTGGCCTAAACGGACAGATAAAGGGTTATTACCATCATTTAAATCAAAATCGGCCCATACAAACGCGTCTAATAAACGAATGTCGGCACAACTTTGTGCTTTGGTGTCTTTATCGTCACATGGATCGACACCCTGCCCTGATGTAGGATTTGAATAAGCGTGATAACCATCCATCAACGCAAAGTCATAAAAATACATGAAGCGAGTGAATAAACCGTAGTTATCTTTATTTATTGAAAGGTCGTGTGTGCCCTTCAATAGTTTTGAGAATGAGTCACCACTATCAAAATTTAAATTACCCGCGTCACCGTTATTTGAATAAGACCCAGGTTGAGCCCATACATCTTGAGATGAGTAAATAGTGTTGTTTAGCGCTGGGTTGTATCCTGTCCAATCAAATGCTGGATTATTACTTTTACCAATTAGGTTAAAGTCTCTATCTTCTACGCGAACACTTTGCCCATATGAAAAGGTTGAATCGAAGGTAATATCAAAACCTCCAGCTTCAAATGTTACAGCTTGAGTACTTGCTGCAGATAAACCTAAGCTAGCGGCTGCTAAACCTATAGCGATTCTATTTTTAACAAAAAGCGATCTTCTTATCATTTTGGTTCCCCCCTGTCGCGGGTCATTTTGTGTGATCAAGTTATTGTTTTTAGTGTAATCATAACGATAGAAGCGAATCAGTGAAATTACAAATACTCGCTTTAATCTGTCATATACTTTTTATTCTGGTTAACGCTTACGTATTGGTAAGACGTCGTACCAGATAATTTATACACGTAATTTAACAATAGGACAAATTGAAATTAACAAAAATACAATATTTTTATGTATATATAACATAAAAACCGAGTGTCAGGCCACTCGCTCTAGGCGGATGAACTTGTTTTCGGGGGTTAATAAGAGTCTAAAACGGCCACGTACACCCAAGCTCGAAATGAAGGGCCTCAAATGCGTAGCAGCAAAACGAATTGTTTTACCGCCATCCTCTACAACTTGTAAAGAGCTAAAACGGCCATGGTAGTAATCCATGCACTCGTTATAGCTCAATCTCAAGATAAAATAATACTCAATCATTTATGCGAGCGCTTTTTCAACCTTTTCATACAAGTCAGCACTTAGGCCATCTAAGTTGGCTAAGCGTTGTAATTGCAGTTTCATTGCTTGTGAGCGTACATCATCGTAACGCTTCCACGACATAAACGGTGTTAACATACGAGATGCATTTTGTGGATTAATTGCATTAAGTTTTATTAATAAATCACCTAATAACGCATAGCCTTGAGCATCTGCTCGATGAAATTGTGCTGTATTAAAGTGGCTAAAACTTCCTACAAGTGCACGTACACGGTTAGGATTTGAAAAATCAAAACACGGGTGTTCGTAAAGTGCCTTAATATCATCTATAGCAGTACTGCCTGATTGCATAGCTTGCAGTGCAAACCACTTATCCATGACTAAAACATCATGACGCCACTGACTATCAAAATGACTCAAAAGCTCGTCTCTAACAGGGTGTGAAGCTTTTACCACAGCGCTTAGGGCACCAAGTACATTAGTCATATTAGTCGAGCTTGCAGCTTCTTTAATAAAGGTTACAGCTTCTGGGCTTTGTGTTTTAGCAAGGTAGTGCAGACATATTTGCTTTAAAGCACGATTCGCAACAGCGCTTGCACTTATACTGCCATCATCTTCAAGAGATTCGTAACAACTAAGAAGCTCATCAGCAAGTTCATCAGCAATGTGTTGCTCAAACTTTTCTGTTATTTCAATAATGTCATCTACAGGTATTACATCAAATTCAGCAGCTAACGTGTCAAAACTCGGCAATTTAAACAGCTCTGCAATTAAAGCTAAATCGCCCTCTTTGGTGTTTATAAGTACACGTAGCGCATTTATAATTTCGCTGCTTAATACGCTATTCGTTGCATCGGTGATTTGAGATTTAATCGCCTTAATGAATAGCTGCTGTTGTGCATCCCAACGTGAAAAATCACTGCGCGCAAAACGCATAATATGCAATAGTTCGGGCTCTGTTGTTTGCTGGTTTAAAATACAAGGTGCAGAAAAGTCTTCGAGTAAAACCGCAACAGGCTTTTCTAAAATATTGTCAAAGCTAAATGTTTGAGTCGTATTTGTTACATCAAGTACATGATCTAGCTTTTTACCTTTATATTGCAGAGCAATACTTTGCCCATTGGCATCAAGTAGTTCAATAGCAAAAGGTATATGAAGCGGTTTATTCTCTGGCTGATTAGCCGGCGCTGCTTGCTCGATTGTCAAAGTATATGTATTTGAGCTGCTATCAAATTCTTGAATTGCATTTAAACGCGGTGTACCTGATTGGCTGTACCATTGTTTAAATTGCTCTAAATTAACACCTGATGCATCACTCATTGCACTTACAAAGTCATCACATGTAACTGCTTGCCCATCGTGGCGCTCAAAGTAAAGCGTCATCCCTTTTTGAAAGTTAGTTTCACCCAGTAATGTGTGCATCATACGGATAACTTCAGCACCTTTATCGTATACAGTTACTGTATAAAAGTTATTCATTTCAATAACTTTCTCAGGGCGAATTGGGTGAGCCATAGGGCCTGCATCTTCGCTAAACTGATGCGTACGCATAACTTTGACCGCATCAATTCGGTTAAGTGCACGAGAGCCTAAATCACTACTGAACTCTTGGTCTCTAAATACAGTTAACCCTTCTTTTAGCGATAACTGAAACCAATCTCTACAAGTAACTCGGTTACCTGTCCAGTTATGAAAGTACTCATGCCCTACAATGGATTCAATCGTATGGTAGTCTTTATCTGTCGCTGTTTCTTGATTGGCTAATACGCATTTACTATTAAAAACGTTTAGCCCTTTATTTTCCATCGCGCCCATGTTGAAAAAGTCGACGGCTACAATCATATAAATATCAAGGTCATACTCTAAATTAAAGCGTTCTTCATCCCACTGCATTGCCTTTTTGAGTGAGGCAATAGCATGGGGCGTTTTAGATAAATTACCTTTATCAACAAACAATGCTAATTCTACATCTCTGCCGCTTTTAGTCGTGTACGTATCTTTTAAAACATCAAAATCGCCCGCTACAAGTGCAAATAAATAGCTCGGCTTTTTAAATGGGTCTTGCCATTTCACAAAATGACGACCATCTTGTGTTTCACCACTGTCTACTTGATTACCATTAGAAAGAAGTTGTAAATACTTTTTATCGGCAATAATAGTTACATCAAACGTGGCAAGTACATCAGGGCGATCCATGTAATAAGTGATCTTTCTAAAACCCTGCGCTTCACACTGTGTACAATACGCACCGCCAGATAAATACAAACCCTCTAGAGAAGTATTCGTCTCAGGCGATATCTCGGTCACAATACTTAATTGGCAACTATCCGGTAGGTTATTAATTATTAGCTGCTCGCCAATAATTTCATAATCAGTTATATCAACCGTATCAATAGATAAAGACAGTAAGCGTAAATCAATACCATCAAGCACTAAAGGTGCTTTTTTATCACCAACACGCGTAAGCGTTAGCAAAGAGCTTACTTTGGTTGATAATGGCTGTAAGTCAAAGGTTAGCTCTGTGTGGTCAATTAAAAAATCAGGAGCTTTATAGTCTTTAAGATATTGTGCTTGAGGTTTACTTGATTCAGTCATAGATACTCCAAAACAGCTCCTTTTAAGTTAAAAGGAGCTGTTTAAAATTAGGCGGATTGTTTTGGCTTAATACGTAAAATTTTAATACCCAAGTAGGCATAAACCACCGCTAAAACAGGGTTAATTAAATTAAAGAAAGCGTAGAGTGCATAATCAAAAGGATTTATTAGTAAAACGCTTTGCATATATGCGCCACACGTGTTCCATGGTATTAGTGGGCTGGTAATTGTACCGCCATCTTCCAATGTACGAGATAAGTTAACAGGCTTCAAACCACGTTTTTCATATTCATCTTTAAACATACGACCAGGTACAACAATTGCAATATATTGATCGGCCGCTATCACGTTAGTACCAATACACGTTGCTATTGTTGCCGCAATTAACGATCCCGTACTTTTAGCTATTTTAAGTATGCTTTTAACAAAAATATCCAAAAGGCCTGTTTTTTCCATAATGGCACCAAACATCAGTGCAGTCATAATAAGCCATGTGGTTGTAAGCATTCCGGACATACCGCCACCACTAAGTAGGGAGTCCATTTTGTCATCGCCTGTACTTATGCTAAAACCATCAAAAAACGTCGTCCAAACAAGCTTAAAGTAGCCAACTAGCTGTCCTTGAGAAACATCAATTTGGCTAGCAATTAAATCAGATTGAAACAACATGGCCCAAACAGCGCCTACAACAGCACCGATAGAGATAGCAGGAAAGGCCGGCATTTTTTTAATCGCTAAAACTAAAAGTACAATTAGCGGGATTAGCATTTCAAAACCAATATTAAAGTTTTGCTGTAAAATAGCAGTTATTTCATCAATACGCCCCGCTTCGCTTGAAGCAGTTGCGTTAAAGCCCATGAATATAAATATAATCAGTGCAATTACAAAACTAGGGACTGTCGTCCACAGCATATGTTGAATATGCTCAAATAAATCAGCGCCTACAACTGCTGGCGCTAAGTTGGTAGTTTCTGACAGCGGGCTTAGCTTATCTCCAAAGTACGCGCCAGATATAACCGCGCCTGCTGTAACTGTTTGCTCAAGCCCAAGACCCGTTGCAACGCCTAATAAAGCAACACCTATAGTAGCGGCAGTAGTCCAAGAACTACCAATACTCATAGCTACAATGCCACAAATTAAACAACTCGCTGCATAAAACCAACTTGGATTTATAACTTGCAAGCCATAATAAATTAAAGTTGGTACAGTTCCAGAAAGTAGCCAAGTGCCAATTAACGCACCTACCATAAGTAAAATTAGGATAGCGCCAAGCGAAAGCGTTATACCTTCAATCATGGCTTGTTCTAACTTTTTCCATGTATAACCGTTTTTAAGCCCAATTAAAGCCGCTGCAAAAGTAGCAAATAAAAGTGCAATTTGGTTAGGGCCTGATGAAGAGTTATCACCAAATAAGTAAACTGCAGCACCAAGTAAACAAATTAATACAGAGATAGGAATTAATGCATCAAAAAACGAGGCGGGCTTGATTGGTTTGTCATCCAATAGCTTCAAAGTAGAGACTCCTACACACACTTACTGTGTGTTTAATTATTATTTTTAGCACGTAAAGCGCATTAATTGAGCGTCATTAATCTAGCTCAACTTTATGTAATCAAGGATTATAACAATTTAGTAAATTTTAGGTAGTAAAAAAGGCGCTAAAGCGCCTTTTTTATAGAGGTAAAACCAGTTGCTACTTCTTAGCTATACGACCATAATTAATATAATCTTGAGTAATTAATGCAGCTTCTTCCAAAAATGGGTCAAGCTCTTCAATTACTTCAGGTAAATCGTCTAAGTTTTCTACCGGATCTTTACCTAAACGCTTAAGACGTTCGTTAGTACGTACAAGTGCACGTGCTTCACCTTCATCTTTTTCTTTAATACGCGTAGCTTCAACTAAAGAGATAGTTTTACGGTCTTTCTCTTCGTTGTATAAGGTAATGTCATTAAATACATAACCAAATTCTGGTTCTGATTTTATTCGTACTTCGTGTTGTTTCTCAAGGTACGTAATAATAGGTGTTAAATTACCTAGTTTTTTGTATTTCGCTTTAACAATGCTATCCCAAGGAAGTGCATTATCTTGCTTACTTTCGCCCCACTCTGCAGGGTCGATTGCTGATGGAAACGAAATATCAGGGATCACACCTTTATGTTGCGTACTACCACCGTTAATACGATAAAACTTAGCAATTGTATACTGCACACTACCCAGCGCATTATCGTATAAATCATAAGCGCGGCCTAAGCCTTTGTGCTGCTGCACAGTACCCTTACCAAAAGTTTGTTCGCCAATAATAACCGCACGACCGTAATCTTGCATAGCTGCTGCAAATATTTCAGAAGCAGAGGCACTGTAACGATCAACTAAAACAGTTAAAGGACCATCGTAATAAGTTATACCATCGCGATCTTTTTGCTCTTCAATACGGTTATTTAAGGTATGAATTTGAACCACTGGACCTTGGTCAAAAAACAAACCAGACAGTTGTGTTGCTTCATATAAAGAACCACCACCATTTTGACGTAAGTCGATAATAATACCATCAACTTTTTCTTCTTTAAGCTTAGCCAGTTCAACTTTTACATCTTTCGAAAGATTATTGTAAAAGCCTGGAATTTCAATCACTCCAACTTTACTTGTTAAATCAGAGTATTTGGCTTCAAATACTTCTGATTTAGCCGCTCTATCTTCAAGTCGAATTTTATCACGAGTGATTTCAACAACTTTAGGTGCGCCGTGAGCGTCAACACCTTTTAAATACTGTAGACGTACTTTAGTCCCTTTAGGACCTTTAATTAAATCAACTACGTCATCTAAACGCCAGCCAATTACGTCTACAAATTCTTCGCCATCTTGGGCAACACCAATAATGCGGTCATCAGCTTTAATTTGATCTGTTTTATCTGCAGGGCCTCCCGGCACTAAGCTGCGAATAACAGTGTAGTCTTCATCAGGGCTTAGTACGGCACCAATGCCCTCAAGCTCTAAGTCCATATCCATTTTGAATTGCTCTGCTCGACGTGGCGATAAATAAGACGTATGCGCCTCAATGCTGCGTGCTAGCGAATTCATAACAATTTGAAAAGCATCTTCTGAATTAGATTGTACTAAACGTTTTTCTGCATTTTTATAGCGTTTGGTCAGCACTTCTTTAATGCCTTCCCAATCTTTACCCGTCATTTTTAAACGCAGTGCGTCGTACTTTACACGCTCACGCCAAATTTCATCAAGCTCAGCTTGTGACACAGGCCATGCTGAATCCTCACGGTCAAAAAAGTATTCATCTTCTTTATCAAACGTCATTTCTTTTTCAAGTAAAGTAAGTGAATACTCGTAACGTTCAAAACGGCGTTTAAGACTTAAGTTAAAAATATCAAACGTAAAGTCTAATTTACCGGTAGTAATAGCGTTATCAAAGTCATCACGATATTGCTCAAAAGAAGCGATATCGCTGGCTAAGAAAACGCTTTTGTTAAAATCAAGGGATTCGATATAACGATCGTACACTTTACTAGAAAGCTCATCGTTAAATCGAACCGGTGTATAGTGTGAACGAGCAAATAAGCTAGCCACTCGTTTGCTAGCAGTACCATGTTGACTCTCTTGCTTAAGCTGGGGTAAATCGTCAATTGTAACGGCTTCTACAGCAGCAAATAATGAACCTGAAAACAGGGCAGCAACTAACGGAATGAGCGTAAACTTTTTACTCATACACAACTCCTTAATTTATTTACAACTTAAACGATGTATAAGCTGTCAGCTTTGGTTTTAACTTGCATACCTGTCACTAATTCAACATGAACGTCATCTTTGTTCACTTCAGTGATTACTGCATTTACAAGTGCTTGGCCAAGTTTAACCTTAACCTTATTATTAACCTTGACCTCAGTTGCTGGTAAAGGTTCAATTTTTCCTGAACGTTTAACTGGCGCTGCTTTAGCAGGTTTGTTAGCCGCAGGTGCGTTTTTATCGCCTGCTTTGCTAGCATGAGCTGGTTTTTTCTTGAAAGATTTAGAATCAGAATCTTGGCGAGGACGCTGTTGTTTTTTGCGTTTTGCCATTTTAGCGCGGCTTTCTTCCAATGCTTTTTGTGCATGGTCGATATGCTCTTGCTCAACTTTTTCACCTTGATTACCATCAAGATCAATACGAAACTCTGACTTTGTCACAGCTTCTAAATAACGCCAGTTAGACGTGTACTTTCTAAGCGCTTGACGAACTTGAGTCTTACTTACTTTTTCAGACCCTTCAATACGCTCAGCAATATCTTTAAAAATACCTACTTTAAGCGGCTTGATGCCATCTTTTTGTTTAAAACATTGTGGGAATTCTTGATATAAAAATTCCAACACTTCATTAATATCTTTTAGCTTGTTTGTGGTTTCCATTTTAGAACCTATTTTTCACATCTTTTCATCAAGGGACGAATCGACGTAGTGTGTTACCCAGTCGACCAACTCTTCGAAATCGGCTTCTATTACAGCCATATCACCTCGAAGGTGTTCCCAAATACCATTAATTGTTTCATCAATAAATTCACATTCTGAATCATCTGGTAGACGATCCCATGCAATATGAATTAAATCATTGAGCGTTTCCGCTACATGTTCTTCTTCGCCTTCCCAGTCGCCAACATCTTGCACAGCAAATAGGTAGTCTTGAACATTTAGCAAATCTTTCATTACAGGCTCGCCTCTAAGCATTTCACTAATGCTTCAAGACCAGCTTTATCATCAGCATCAAATCGACCAATACTTGGACTATCAATGTCTAGTACTGCGAATACTTTACCATGTTTCATGATAGGTACAACTACTTCAGAGTTAGACGCTGCATCGCAGGCTATATGGCCGTCAAAAGCGTGAACATCTTCAATTAATTGTGTTTCTGCGGTTGCCGCAGCTGTCCCACATACCCCTTTCCCAACGGGAATACGGATGCATGCAGGATTACCCTGAAACGGACCAAGTACTAATTCAGTAGGAGAATCCATAAAGTAAAAGCCCGCCCAATTTACATCTTCTAAAGAGGTAAATAACAGCGCGCTTATGTTTGCCAAATTGGCAATTACATTAGATTCACCAGCTATCAGCGATTCAGTTTGCTTAACTAATGACTGGTAAAAATCGTGCTTTTGCATACCAAACTACTTCTTATTAAACATACAGTAGCTAAAGGTACTCTTTGTCGTGAAAAATTGGAACCTTTTGAAGGTAAAAAAAAGGAAATCGCACCGTTTATCAGCGTGCTTGGTCAATAATGCTGCGATTATTTTTTACCGATTTACGAAGACCAAATAAAAACAGTCCGGCTGCAAATGCTGACATAACACTATTAATCAAAAATATCTCGCCAGTTGAGGCACTTAATAAGTAACTAAATATAGCGCCACCTAACAAACCAAGCGTTAATACACCTGAATAATTAACTTTAGAATACTTAAACATTAGTAAATACCCTGGCACAACAAAGGCCGCCATTGTTAAGCCTACAATATGTGCATTTGAGATAGCAGTCATCAACAGTTGAAAAAATACGGATAAGAAATCACCCTGTAGCGTTAGTGCATAATACAATCCTAACAAGCTGCCAATAATTACCGGGGACAATAATGAAAGCGCGACGCTTTTTGCGAGTTGATGTTTCATCTAATAATCCTTAATACAGAGTATAAATTTTAATGCATTAAGCATGCACCAAGATCTAAAGCTTAGAAATAGAGACTATGGTCGTAACTTATGATGATAAAACATACAATATATAAGCTAGGTAATTTAATAAAGACAAGCACTAGACTTTTTTGTTAATGGATCGAGAGGTCGGGATTTGAACCAACACTCTCGAATTAAATAGTTGAATTAAACGACTTACTACAAGAATACTTATTTAATGACGTAAACAAACCAATCAAAGACCTCATTTAAAGGTAATATTGTTATTCAACATTACAACCATAATGAGTTTGCAAATTTTGTTCATGTTCTAGATTAAAAGGCACTGAGGGGTCAAAAGTGGGGGCATCTTTCACTTGCTGCTGCGTCATATCAACATAAATTTTAGAAGTAGGCCAACTCACCTCTTTAATCCATTTGGGAGCAATCAAAACCAGATGACCCAACCACCAATTACTGGTGTTAATAATCAAATAACGAATTTCCCAGGTGTCGGTATCTATCAACATACCTTGTAAGTGACCTAGATCACCGTCTATGACATCAAGTTTGTAACCCGTTACTGCATTACTACTGCGTAGATGATGATCATTATCTTGAGATAATGCAGCATCAACATCTGCGAAATTATCTGGTGCATCTAAGTTATCAGGCTTTGGTGCGACACTATAATTACCAGGTGACATCATATTAGGGCCGGGATCACCTCCCAAAATATCAGTGTTATCCCAATAATGTGAGTAACCATAATATCGCATGTATTCTAGCTCATACTGCCTAGAAACTGGCTTTTCGCTATCCATATCAGGGCAATTTTTAACTTGTTTTCTTGAAATTGTAACAGTGAGCGTCTGTGGTTTCTGATTCAACTTTTTAATTGATATAGGTGAAAGTAATATTTTTTTGCTCAATAGCCAAGTGCCAGTTTCAACCACCAAATATCTGATCACCCAGTGTTTATCATCAAAATAAAAATCTTTGGTAAGCCCAATATCTCCATCCGATGCATCAATGGCTAAATTTTTTAAATCATTCAGAGTATGTAACATGACGTATTTGCTCCAAGTTAAAGATGGCAAACAATAAATCATTGTTTTGTTAATAGAGTTTATATTTAAAAGCTTGCAGCAATATTCTCATTCAATCTGTTCGCTATCGCACCGAAGTAGCATGAATACAAGGCTAATCTAGATTTATCTATACATTTTAAGGTCGCGGATTCAAATCTGAAGTGCATAACGTTTAGGCGGCTTTAGCCGCCAAGTGATCCTGCATCAATTTTGCAGGCGT